>DASTZO010000065.1:0-6017 GCA_035764265.1 Sphingomicrobium sp. | reverse complement strand
CGCGGTCGGCTGCAACTTCGAGGACCAGGTGATCGGGGGCGAGGGTGTCCACCCGCTCGAGCTTCAGGTGCGGCGCATCGAAGCCATCCAGCGCGCGGTCGGCGATGACTTCTTCATCAACGCCCGCACCGACCTCTACCTGAAGACTCAGCAGCACGATTCGGCGCTGGTCGACGCGGCGATCGAGCGCGGCAAGGCGTTTTCCGACGCCGGCGCGAGCGGCTTCTTCGTCCCGCGCCTCGCCGACCCGCGGCAGATCGAGCGGATCGTCCGCGACGTGCCGCTGCCGTTGAACGTCATCGCCTTCCCCGGCGCGCCCGACGCCCAGGCGGTAGCGCAAGCCGGTGTCGCCCGGATCAGCCACGGCCCGTTCCCGCACCGGGCGTTGATGGCGAAGCTCGAAGAGATGGCGCGCGCGGCGCTGAACTAGGCTTTGGCCGCGCGCCGCCAGAACGGGCGCGAAGGCCCGGACTTCAGCACGATTCGGCGGAAAACTCGCGACGCGAAGTGCAGGATCAGGGCGACCCACAAAGACTGCCAGGCGATCGCCAACAGGTGCGGCCAGATCTGCGGCAGCTCGGCGGCACGCGCGATCATCACGAACGGCGACGACAGCGGGAAGACCACGGCGGCCAGCGCCCGCGCGCTGTTCGGCGCTCCGACCGCACTCGCGGCGATCGCGAACACCACCACCTGCGCCATGGTCACCGGCATCGACAGGGTCTGGACTTCGCGGGCGGTCGACGCCTGGCCGCCGATGCCGAGGAACACCGAGCCGAGCAGCAGATAGCTCATCATGAAATAGACGACCGCCAGGGTCAGGAAGGCGGGCCAGCCGACCGCCGGCGACGGCAGCGCCGACAGGCTCTGGCCGGTCATCACCGCGATCGCCGCGGCTCCCAGCGAGGTCCAGACCGCCAGGCCGAGCAGCGACATGGCCAGCATCGCGGACAGCTTGCCGAGGAAGATCGCGTCGATCGGCACCGCCGCGGCGAGGACTTCGATGATCTTGTTGGCCTTCTCGTCGATCAGCTGCGACAGCAGCATGCCCGACAGCAGCAGGCTGAGCAGGAACAGCACCATCTGGCCCATCCTGGCGGTCATCGCCCGGGCCGGCGCGAGCAAGCCCGGCGAGCGCTGGGTCCTGGTCAGCAGGACGTTGGCCTCGGCGATCGGCGGCGCCGTCTGTGCGCGGCGCGCATCCTCGATCAGGAAGCGCAGCTGGCGAACGGTGGTGCCGTCGGGAAGCAGCGCACCGGTCGCGCGCGGCCGGTCGATCCCGCCTTCCAGCACGGCGATCACCGGCGGCGATTGCGCGGCCAGCAGCCGCGCCCGCTGCGCGGCCGAGTCGGGCTCTGGCGGGACGTGGCGCAGCGTGATCATCGCCGGCGGGTCGACCGCTTCGTCGAGCCGCCGCCTGGCTTCGGCGAGCGCCTGGAAATCGGCGTCCGAGGCGACGACGGCAACGACCGGCCGCTCGATCTCGCTGACCGCCGCCCCGCCGATGCTTCCGAAGATCACCATCATCAGCACCGGGAACAGCGGCCCGAGGAGGAAGAAGAAAAAGGCCCGCGAGAAGATCGTCGCGGTGAAGTCGCGGCGGGCGATGACGAAGGCGGAGCGCAGCAGCGACATCAGCCGGGCTCGCCCAGATCGCCCATCGCCGCCGCCGCCGCATCGCCGGCGATGGCGACAAAGGCGTCGTGCAGGCCCGGGCGCTCGATCGCCAGCGTCTCGATGCCCGCTCCGCCGTCGATCAGCGCCTTGAGCAGCGGTTCGGGGCCGCCGGGCGGCAGCTCGAACACCCACTCGCCGCGCTCGCGGCGGGCGTTCGCTGGGATCGCCGAGCGCCACGGCCCCTCGGCCGAGCGGGTGCGCAGCCGGACGATCGGCCGCAGCCGGTCGCGCGCTTCGTCGACCGCGCCTTCGAACGCGATCTTGCCGCCGGCGATGATCGCGATCCGCTCGCACAGCCGCTCGGCGTGGGCGATCACGTGCGTCGAGAAGATCACCGTGACCCCGTCGCGCGCCCTGCCCCGGATCAGTTCCTCTAGCCGGGCCTGGTTGATCGCGTCGAGCCCGGCGAACGGCTCGTCGAGGACCAGCAGTCGGGGGCGATGGACGATGGTGCCGAGCAGCTGCACCGTCTGGGCCATGCCCTTGGACAGGTTGCGGATCGGCTTTCGAGCCCATTCGCCGAGGCCGTGAGCGGCGAGCAGCTCGTCGGCGCGGCGCCGGCCCTCCTTGAGCGCCAGGCCGCGCAGGGCGCCCATGAAGGCGATCGCCTCGCGCGCGGTCATCCCCGAATAGAGGCCGCGCTCTTCGGGCAGATAGCCAACCTCCCAGGCCGCATCGAGCGGCTGCTCGCGGCCGAGCACCCGGCGGGTCCCGGACGACGGGTCGATGATCCCGAGCATGACGCGCAGCGCGGTCGTCTTGCCGGCGCCATTGGGTCCGAGCAGCCCGTAGATCGAGCCCGCCGGGACCGCGAGGCTGATGCCGTCGAGGGCCCGCGTTTCACCGAAATCCTTGACCAGGTCGACGGCCTCGACCGCCGGGTCTTCGGTCATCGGTTCGTGCTGGGCCATTCGAAGCACTGAAATTCCTACAGAAACGGCGGACAAGAGTGTAATTCGCGCTCGTGGATAGAAGCCAACGCCTCAAGGATGCAATCCGCGCCGAAGCCGAGCGCCTCGGCTTCGTCGCCTGTGGGTTCGCACGCGCCGATGCGGCGGCGGACTCGGGGCTCGATCTCGGGCGCTGGCTCGCCGCCGGCCATCACGGGACGATGGGCTGGATGGAGGAGCGCGCCGACCAGCGCGCCTCGCCGCTCGCCCTGTGGCCCGACGCGCGCTCGGCGATCGCGCTCGGCATGAGCTATGCGCCGGCGACCGATCCGCGGGCGCTGGCCGCCGAGCCGGCGATCGGCCGGATCTCGGCCTATGCCCAGGGCGGCGACTATCACAAGACCGTCAAGAAGGCGCTGAAGGCGCTGGCGCGCTTCATCGTCGAGCGCGCGCCGTCCGAGCTCAAGGTGTTCGTCGACACCGCACCGGTGATGGAAAAGCCGCTGAGCGCGGCCGCCGGCATCGGCTGGCAGGGCAAGCACACCAACCTCGTGTCGCGCGAGCACGGCAGCTGGCTGTTCCTCGGGATCATCCTCACCAGCCTCGAGCTCGAGCCCGACGAGCCCGCGTCGCACCATTGCGGCAGCTGCACGCGCTGCCTCGACGTCTGCCCGACGCAGGCGTTCGACGCCGCCCACCGGATCGATGCCCGGCGCTGCATCTCGTACCTGACCATCGAGCATTCGGGGCCGATCCCCAACGAGTTCCGGCGGGCGATGGGCAACCGCATCTACGGCTGCGACGAGTGCCTCGCGGTGTGCCCGTGGAACCGCTTTGCCGCCGCCGCCGCGGCCAACCGGGCGTTCCTGCCGCGCGCCGAGCTGGCCGCTCCGCGGCTCGGCGACCTGCTGGCGCTCGACGACGCCGCGTTCCGCGAGATGTTCGCGGGCTCGCCGATCAAGCGCATCGGACGGGCGCGCATGGTCCGCAACTGCCTGATCGCGGCGGGCAACAGCGGCGACCCCGGGCTGGTCAAGGACGTCGAGCCGCACCTCGCCGACTCCGACCCGGTCGTGGCCGAGGCGGCGGCCTGGGCAATGGAGCAGCTGGCCTAGGTCCGCGACAGCGTCGCGACGCAGACCCTCGGATCGGTTTCCGCCCCCGAGCGCAGCCGGGCATCGACATGGGCGACCCGCTCCGGCCCCGAGGAGTCGCGCGGCGGATAGAGGTAGGCGTCGAGGATGCATCGCGAGCCCCGGAACTGGAGCTTGAGGCTCTGGCCCTCGCGGATTTGCAGCGCCGGATTGCCGAGCCGCTGCACCAGCTCCGACGCGGTCAGGCCGATGAGTTCGCCGCGAAGCTGAGGTGCGGGCGTTGCGGGCAGGGGCCGGGGCTGCTCGGGCTGCGGCTGCGGGGCGGTCGCGCAGCCGGCGACCAGCAGCAAGGCGAAGGCGACAGCGCGGCGCATTGCCCGATGATGGCGGCGCGCACCGGCCGAGGCAAGCTTGCCGCGGGCCGCGGCCGCCGCTAGGCGGCGCCGATGCCCTCCCCCCGCCTCGACGTCCTGGCGATCGGCAACGCGATCGTCGACGTGATTGCCGATGCCGACGACGCGTTCCTCGACGCCGAGGGGCTGACCAAGGGCTCGATGCGGCTGATCGACGCCGAGGAGGCCGAGCGCCTCTATGCGCACATGGGCCCGGCGCGCGAGGTCAGCGGCGGGTCGGCGGGGAACACCGCGGCCGGGGTCGCGGCGCTCGGCGGCCGGGCCGGCTTCATCGGCCAGGTCGCGCCCGACCAGCTGGGCCAGTTCTACATCCACGACCTGCGCGCCGCGGGGGTCGAGTTCACTACCCCGCCGGCCGATTTCGGGGTGCCGACCGCGCGCTCGATGGTGCTGGTGACTCCCGACGGCCACCGGACGATGAACACCTTCCTCGGCGCCGCGCAGCATCTGCCGGCCAGCGCGCTCGACGAGGCGCAGATCGAGGGCTCGGCGATGCTCTACCTCGAGGGCTATCTGTGGGACCCGGAGACTCCGCGCTACGCGATGGTGCGGGCGATCGAGGTCGCCCGCAACGCCAAGCGCAAGGTCGCCTTCACTCTGTCCGACAGCTTCTGCATCGAGCGCCACCGCGACGGCTTCAACGCCCTGATCGACGACCGGCGGATCGACATCCTTTTCGCCAACGAGGTGGAGATCCAGGCAATGGCCGGGCTGCCCCACCTCGAGACCGCGATCGCCGCCTATTGCGACAAGGTCGAGACGCTGGTCGTCACCCGCAGCGAGAAAGGCGCGCTGGCGACCCGCGGCGGGGAACGGGCCGAGGTCCCGGCCGAGCCGGTGAAGGAGGTCGTCGACACGACCGGCGCGGGCGACCTGTTCGCGGCGGGCTTCCTGGTCGGCGAGGCGCGCGGGCTGGGGCTCGAGAAGTCGCTGAGGCTGGGGGCGATCGCCGCGGCCGACGTGATCCAGCATTACGGCGCGCGCCCCGAGGCGGACTTGAGGGCGCTCGCCGGCGACCTGCTGGGCTAGGGCCCTCCCCGGCCGATGCCGGGGAGGGAATTCCAGCTTACGGCCGGATGACCGGCTTGCCGTCCGGCCCGAGCGGCGCGTCCTCCGGGAAGTAGGGAGTCTCGTCGTCGGCCATCACCGGATGGCCCTTGGCGAGCTCCGAATTGCGCATCCCGTAGGCGAAGTAGAGGACGATCGCTCCGACCACGAACCAGGCGAAGAAGATCAGCACCCGCGTTTCCACCGAGAAGATCAGCGCGAACGAGGAGAGGACGCCGAGCGCCGGGAACACCGGATAGAAGGGCACCCGGAAGCCGCGCGGGATGTCCGGGTGGGTCTGGCGCAGCCAGATCACCGTCAGGCAGACGATCCCGAAGGCCGCGAGGGTGCCGACCGAGGTCATGTCGCCGAGCGTGTTGATGTCGAAGAAACCCGCGGCGATCGCGACCAGCAGCCCGACCACCAGCGTGTTGATCCACGGGGTGCGGAACTTGGGATGGACCCGGGAGAAGATCTTCGGCAGCAGCCCGTCGCGCGCCATGGTGTAGAAAATGCGCGTCTGGCCGTACATCAGCACCAGGATCACCGAGGTCAGGCCGATGATCGCGCCGACCTTGATGGTCGAAGCGAACCACCCCCATTGCGGCCCGAACGCATCCACCGCGACCGCGACCGGATCGGGCACGTTGAGCTCGGTGTAGGGGACGATCAGGGTCAGGACCACCGACACCAATATGTAGATGATCGTGCAGGCGACCAGCGAGCCGATCACCCCGAATGGCATGTCCTTGGCCGGGTTCTTCGCTTCCTGGGCGGCGGTCGAGACCGCTTCGAAACCGATGTAGGCGAAGAAGACGATCGACGCTCCCCGGAGGATTCCGCTCCAGCCGAACTCGCCTTTCTCGCCGGTCGGCGGCGGGATGAACGGATCCCAG
>DASTZO010000064.1:0-3623 GCA_035764265.1 Sphingomicrobium sp. | reverse complement strand
GCGGCTGGACGGTCAGCGAGGACGATGCGGGGGACCTTGAATTTCATGTCGTCGAGCGGGCGCTCTGAGCAGCTAGCTGTCCATCCCGGACTGCCGGTCCCGGTCGAGATCCGAGCGGTGCGCGGCGCCCGCCGGCTCCGGCTGCGGCTCGACGAGCGCCGCGGAGTGCTCAAGCTGACCTGCCCGATGCGCACCAGCCGCCGGGCGGCGCTGGCCTGGGCGGCCGAGCAGCGCGAGTGGGTCGACACCCAGCTTGCCGACATGCTTCCGGCCGAGCCCTTTGCCGCCGGCGAGCGGATCCCGGTCGAAGGGCTCGAGACTCGGCTGGTGTGGACCGCGGGCGAGGCTCGCGTCCCGCGCCTCGATTCGGGCGAGCTGCGCTGCGGCGGCCTCGAGAGCGGCTTCGAGCGCCGAATCGAGACCTTCCTCAAGCGCCTCGCGCTCGAGACCCTGTCGAGCGAGACCGCCGAGGCCGCGGCCGCGGCCGGAGTGGCGCCGCGCTCGGTCAGCGTCGGCGACGCCAACACGCGCTGGGGCAGCTGCTCGTCCGAGCGGCGGATCCGCTACAGCTGGCGGCTGATCCTCGCCCCGCCCGCGGCCCGCCGCTACGTCGTCGCGCACGAGGTCGCGCATTTGGTCCACCTCGACCACGGGCCCGGGTTCAAGGCGCTCGAGCGGCGCCTGTTCGCCGGCTTTGCCAGCGGCGAGGTCGCTGCCGCCCGGTCGCTACTGCGGCGGGTCGGGCCGCGGCTGAAGCGGATCGGGCGCGGGCGCTGAGCGCGGCGGCGGCGCTCGTTGCGGCTGCGGCGGCGCCACCGGCTGCGGCTGCGGCGGCCGCTCGCCGCTCCTGAGGATCTCCTCGGGCCAACCGGGCGGCGGCGCGGCGCCGTCGGGGGCCACGACCCCGGGTTGGGCGACGTCCGGGTCGCCCGGGACGATCGGGTTGCCGTCGGCGTCGACGATCGGCTCGAGGCCGAGCTCCTCGGGCGGGAGGCCCCAGATTTCCTCCTCGGGCTCGAGCTGCCAGTCGGGCATCGGCACCTCGGTCTCGAACTGCTCGACCGGGCGCCGGGCGACGGCGACGACCATGAAGTCGTGGAACGCGCGCGCCGGCGCGGTGCCGCCCTGCAGCCCGCCGACCGGCCGGGCGTCGTCGCGGCCCATCCACACGCCGGCGGTGATGCCGCTCGAGAAACCGATGAACCAGCCGTCCTTGTTGGAGCTGGTGGTGCCGGTCTTGCCGGCGACCGGCCGGCCGATCTGCGCCGCCCGGCCGGTCCCGGTCAGCACCGCCGACTGCAAGAGGTCGGTCATTTCCGCCGCCACCCACGGGGCGACCAGCACCCGCTCCTCGCTCGACTCGTGCTGGAACAGCTGGCGGCCGTCGGCGGTGACCACCCGGCGGATCGCGTAAGGGGCGACCGAGACGCCGCGGTTGGCGACCGAGGCGAAGGCGCGGGTCATGTCGATCAGCCGGACGTCGCTGGTCCCCAGCACCATCGACGGAAAGGTCGAGATCTTGCCGCTGATGCCGAAGCGGCGGGCCATGTCGGCGATGGTCGCGAAGCCGAGCTCGGCGCCGATCTTGGCGCTGATCGTGTTGATCGAGCGGGCGAACGCCTCGCGCAGGGTGACCGGCCCCTGGTGGGTGCGGGTCGCGTTGCGCGGCCGCCAGCCGTCGATCTCGATCGGCTCGTCGACGATGGTGTCGGTCGGCTTCATCCCCGATTCGAGCGCCGCCAGATAGACGAACAGCTTGAACGCCGATCCCGGCTGCCGCTCGGCCTGGGTCGCCCGGTTGTAGAGCGAATCGACATAGTCGCGGCCGCCGACCATCGCCCGCACCGCCCCGTCGCGGTCGAGCGCGACCAGCGCCCCCTGGGCGGTGCGCGGAGTGTTGGCGGCGATCGCCCGGTCGGCGGCGCGCTGCATGCTGGTGTCGAGCGTCGTCCAGACGTCGATCGGCTCGCTGGTCTCGTCGATCAACGTGTCGAGCTGCGGCAGCGCCCAGTCGGTGAAATAGCGGACGCTGTTCTGCTTGGTGGTCGGCTGCAGCCGGATTTCCGCCGGGTCGACCGACGCCGCGGCCGACGGGCTGACGAAGCCGTTCTCGACCATCGCATCGAGGACGATGCTCGACCGGCGGCGGGCGGCCTCGGCATCGGCGGTCGGCGAATAGTTGGACGGCGCCTTGACCAGCCCGGCGATGATCGCCGCTTCGCCGAGCGACAATGTGTCGGCGCTGTGGCCGAAGAAGCGCCTCGAGGCGGCGTCGATGCCGTAGGCGCCGCCGCCGAAATAGACCCGGTTCAAATAGAGCTCGAGGATCTGGTCCTTGCTGAACTTGCGCTCCAGCGCCAGCGCCAGCACCCCTTCCTTGACCTTGCGCCCGAAGGTCCGGCTGTTGGTCAGGAAGATGTTGCGGGCGAGCTGCTGGGTGATGGTCGAGCCGCCCTGGCGCCAGGCGCCGGTGTCGAGCCGCACCTTGATCGACCGGGCGACCCCCAGCGGGTCGACGCCGATGTGGCTGCGGAACCTCTTGTCCTCGATGGCGATCATCGCGCTGCGCATCTGCGGCGGGATCTGCTCGTAGCGCAGCCACTTGCCGAAGCTCGGGCCGAGCGACACCAGCACCGTGCCGTTGCTCGACCGGACCCGGATCATCTGGCCGAGGTCGGAGCGCCGGGTCAGCTCGGAATAGCCGGGCAGCGACGCGACCGCGACCGCGACCGCGACGATCAGCGCCAGAAGCCCGACCAGGCCGGTGTAGAGCACGACCTTCAGTGCGGTGACGAACGGCCGGCGCGGAGCGGAGGGGATGGGGGGCATGAGCGCCCAGCGATAGAAAGTCGCGCCCTTGGGGACAATAGGCGCGCGACAATCGCCGGCCGGCGGCTTCCGTTCCCTTGTCGCCGGCCGGGTTACCGGCGGATTAACCCTGCTTTAGCCAGTCGCCGTTAGGATCGCGGCGATGAGCAGGTTTTTGCTCCTGGCGCCGGTCCTCGCGCTCGCCGCGGGGATGTCGGCCGTGCCGGCGATGCCGGCGGCGGCGCAATGCCGGCTGTGCGAGACTCCGACCACCGGCCGCGGCGACGGGCCGGCCGACGGCCCGGTCAGCCTCGAGATCGAGACCAGCCTCGATTTCGACCGGCTGATCCTGCTGGGCTCGGGCGAAGGCAGTGCGACCCTGCTTCCCGACGGCTCGCGCAGCGTCAGCGGGGTCGTCGGGGCGATCAGCGGCCGGGCGATGGTCGGCAGCGCGGTCGTCCGCGGCGAGGCCGGCCGGGCGGTTCGGATCGAGCTGCCGCGGCGGATTGAGCTTTACTCAGGCAGCGGCGCGCGAATCGCCATCGAGGACATTGTCAGCGACTTGCCCGCCAACGCCCGGCTCGATTCGGCCGGCGCCCTGGCTTTTCGATTCGGCGGCCGGCTGCGGATCTCCGGCGACGCCGAGGGCGACTATCGCGGCGACGTTCCGATCACCGTCGAATATCTCTGAGCCGCCGCCTCTGAATCGCCCTTGGGAAAACCAGGTTCGTTTCGGACCAAGTACGAACCGGCCGTTAACCAATCCCTTGAGGAAAACCGAAAGCGCGCGCCGTTAATGACGGGACCACGGGTGA
>DASTZO010000063.1:0-3995 GCA_035764265.1 Sphingomicrobium sp. | reverse complement strand
GTCGAATCCCCCGGCAGACATTGCCTGCCGCCCGGACGGATTCATAGCCGTAGTGTTACAATGTAACAATATGGTCAGGGCGATTGCGCCGCCGCTGTTGCTTGAATTCAACACCGTTTGACCCCGCCATTCCGGGGCGCGCGTCAGCGCGAGCCCCGAATCCATCTCGCGGTGGTTCAAATCGATGGATGGATTCCGGGCCCGGCCCTTCGGGCCGTCCCGGAATGACGAGAGGCGGAGTTCTGCCGCGTCAGCGGCCTTCGCGGGCCCACGTGGCGGCGAGCGCGCCGACCAGCAGAAGGAGGCCGATCAGCCCGGCGAACACCGGCAGCACGCCGATCCCGCGGACCACGCTCGCCTCGCGGATGCGCAGCCCGATCCAGCTCTCGCCGTGGAAAGTGTCGGACGAGCGCGTCGCGACGATGCGCGGCAGGCTGATGCCGCGGCCATCCTCGATGCGCACGACGTCGCCGCCGGTCGCTGCCGCGAGCGGCGCCAGCACCTGCCGGGTCGAGGTCACCTCGGTGAATTCGCGCGGATTGGCCGGGCCGACGTTGGCGAGCGCGGTCAGCGTGCCGTCGGTGGCGCGCCACAGCCCGAGCTCGCTGGCCTCGAGCGTCGAGCGCCAGACGCCGGGCTCGGCCTGCGTCAGCGTGAGGTTGCGGCTCTTGCCGGACGGCGTCGTCAGCGTGATCTCGCTGACCTCTTCCGACATGGTCTGGCGCTGCACCGTGAGGTCGCGGCCGCGCACGAACATGCGCAGCGCTTCTTCCTCCAGGTCGGGCTGCTTCATCAGCCAGTGCGACAGCCGCCGCAGCAGGTCGATGTGCGGGCCGCCGCCTTCGTAGCCGCGCGCCCACAGCCAGATGTGGTCGGAGAGAAGGAGCGCGACGCGGCCTTCGCCTTCGCGCGACAGCACCAGCAACGGCTTGTTGTCGGGGCCATGCATCACCGCCGTGCCCTTGCGGGTGCGGCTGTCGACCAGCCGGAACCACTGACTCCAGTGCGGCGGATCGCTCTCCGAGCCTTCGAGCCCGCGCGTCACCGGATGACGCTTGCCGAGTTCGGTGAGAGCCGCCCGGAACGCGCCATCGGTGGTGCGGCCGTTCGGCTCCGCCGGCAGGACGACTTCCAGCGGCGTGCGCCAGAGGCTGGTCTGGCTCGCGTAGTCGGGACCGGCCGCGACCAGGATGGCGCCGCCGTTGCGGACGTAGCGGGCGATGTTGTCGAAATAGATGATCGGCAGCACGCCCTGGCGGGCGTAGCGGTCGAAGATGATGAGCTGGAAGTCGTTGATCCTCTGCTGGAACAACTCGCGGGTCGGGAACGCGATCAGCGATAGCTCGTTGATCGGCGTGCCGTCCTGCTTCTCCGGCGGGCGCAGGATGGTGAAGTGGACGAGGTCGACCGAAGCGTCTGACTTGAGCAGGTTGCGCCAAGTGCGCTCGCCGGCATGCGGCTCGCCCGAAACCAGCAGCACGCGCAGCTTGTCGCGCACGCCGTCGATCGAGACCACCGCGCGGTTGTTGACTTCGGTCAGCTCGTCGTCGATCGGCGCGGCCTCGATCTCGACGATGTTCGGACCGGCATGGGCGATCTGCACGTTGACGGTGACGTTGCTGCCGACCCGGACGCTGCGGCTGTCGACCTGCTCGCCGTCGCGGCGGATGGTGACCTGCGCGGTGCCGGGCGAGACGCCCTGGTCCTCGATCTTGAAGGTGATCGCCTGGCTCTGACCGACGATGCCGAACCGCGGTGTGGTGACCAGCACGACCCGGCGGTCGCGCTCGTTGGCGTGGCCGGTGATCAGCCCGTGCACCGGCGCGGAGAAGCCCAGTCCGGCGAAGTCGGTCGGCAGGTCGTGGATGCGGCCGTCGGTGATCATGATGGCGCCGGCGATGCGGTCCTGCGGCACGTCGGCAAGCGCGGAAGTGAGCGCCGTGAACAGCCGCGTGCCGTCGGTCTCGCCGTCGGACTGGCCGGCTTCGACGAACCGCACTTCGAGATTGGGGATGCGGCCGAGCCGCTCGGCGACCTGGGCGCGGGCCGCTTCGGTCTGGTCAGTGCGGTCGGCGAATTCCTGGCTCGCGCTCTTGTCGATCACCACGACCGCGACCGAGGTCAGCGGATCGCGGTCCTCGCGGGTGATCGACGGATTGGCCAGCGCCAGCAGGAACAGCGCCAGCGCGATCGAGCGCATCAGCGCGCCGCGGCTGCGCGCGAACACCAGCAGCATTGCGATCAGGAACGCGATCGCCGCCGCCACCCAGAGGACGGCAGCCGGAACCAGTGGCGCGAACGAAATCCCGAAGTTCAACTCCATTACCTCACTATCGGGGCCGCATGGTTCGAGACGCGTCGCTGCGCGACGCTCCTCACCATGAGGACCAGCACCTTTTCCTCATCCTGAGGAGCGCACGAAGTGCGCGTCTCGAAGGATGAGGCCGCAACGTTACTGTCCGAGCCGCTCCAGCAGCGCCGGGATATGAACCTGGTCGGCCTTGTAGTTGCCGGTCAGCGTGTACATCACGATGTTGACGCCGGCGCGGAACGCGAATTCGCGCTGGCGCGGTTCCGAGGACATCATCGGCAGCATCGGCTGGCCATCCGGCCGCATCGCCCAGGCCCCGGCGAGGTCGTTCGACGTGATGATCAGTGAGGACACGCCGTCGCCGGCCCGCGCCGGGCGGGTGTCGGCTTCCTCGTCCTCGTTGCGCGGCGTCGCCTCGACCCAGAGCTGGCCGGAGGCGAAGCGGCCCGGAAACTCCTTGAGCAGGTAGAACGTCTTGGTCAGCACGTGGTCGCGCGGCACCGGCTCGAGCTCGGGAATGTCGAGCGCGCCCAGGATCGAGCGCAGCGCGACCATGCCGGGTCCTTGCGTGGCTCCGCCCGGGCCGGGCGGCGCCTCGACGGCGTCGCGGGTATCGAACAGCACGGTGCCGCCGCGCTTCATGTAGGCGTCGATGAACTCCAGCGCCTCGCGCGAGGGCTTCGGCGCGCTCGGCACAACGGGCCAGTAGATCAGCGGATAGAACGACAGCTCGTCGCGCCCCGGATCGATCCCGACCGGCTCGCCGGCTTCGAGCGCGGTGCGCTGTGCCAGGAACAGCGTCAGGCCCTGCAGGCCCGCCTTGCTGACGCGATCGACCTCGGCGTCGCCGGTGATCACATAGGCGAGCCGCGTCTCCAGCGTCGACTTCAGCGCCTGCTGCTCTTTGGAGTCCTGCGCGAAGGTCTGTGGAGATGCCATCAGGCCCGCGGCGAGGAGCGCCAGCGCCACCGCGGCGGCGGCCGGCCGGCCGGGGCGAGAGAACCGCCGCAAGCCGCCCGCCATCAGGAACACGATCAGCGCGTCGAGCGCGAGCAGCGCAAGTGCGGTGATCAGGATCGGGCCGCGGAGGTCTTGTGGCTCGCTCATTCGATAAGCCTCCCGGCGTGCGTTGAGCCCCGACAGGTCGAGTGGCGCGAGGCGATCAGCGGGTGCAAGCGTGTTGATCGCCAGCAATCCTTCCGGCGGACCATAGAACCCCGGCGGGTGGTCGAAGGTTGCACGGCCGCCGAAGCCGACCGGCACCGGCCGTGCGGTGCCCGGCGGCGGGCCGAAAATGCCAAAACCATCGAGTATCCGCGTCGGTGGCAGCACCTCGCGGGTAGCGCGGCTGCCGCTGGCAGCGGTGTCGCCGGCAGCGATCGAGCCCGACAGGGAAACGATTCGCTTGAGCATTTCGACAAATGTGCCCGAAAGCGGCAGATCAGACCAGCGTGTATCGGCGGTGACGTGGAACAGCACGATCAGGCCCTTGCCGCGGCGCTGCGCGGTGACGAGCGGTGTACCGTCCGCCAGCGTCGCCCAGGTGCGCTCGGTCAGCGTGGCGTCCGGCTCCGCCAGCACCTGGCGGCTTACGCTGACGTCGTTCGGCACCGGCAGGTCGAAGAACGGGCTCTCCCGCGTGAAGGCGGCAAGCGCCTGCGGCTGCTCCCACGACAGCGATCCG
>DASTZO010000062.1:0-4406 GCA_035764265.1 Sphingomicrobium sp. | reverse complement strand
GCGCCGCCGCGGATGATCGCCGCGATCGGCATGGGCGAGGGCGTGCTCCCGCCGCCGGCGACCTTCGACGCCGGGATCATGGCGGTGGCGATGGCGATCCATTTCGCGCTGGCGATCGTGCTGGCGATCATCCTCGCCTGGGTCATTTCGCGTTTCGGGCTGGGAACCGCGGCGTCGATCGTCGGCGGGGCGGCGTTCGGGCTCGCCGTCTATTACATCAATTTCTACGGCTTCACGGCTCTGTTCCCGTGGTTCGCGATGGCCCGGGGCGCGATCAGCATCGTCGCTCACGCCGTGTTCGGGGCGATCCTCGGCGCCGTCTACCGGCTGCTCCACCCGAGGTCCGGCGAGGATTCGGCCGAGGCCGGCGAACGGCTCGCCTGACTCATGGGCAGGCGGGCATCCGCCGGTTCGCAATGGCCACCAGGTTGCTCTACGGTGCTCCCGAACTGAAGGAGCCCGGCCCAGCCGCGGCCGCGCCCCTGCCGAACGGGAGCGTCGCACCCGGCCATGGAGTCGGTGGAAGCCCAGCTGAAGACGCTGATGGTCGCCGGCCTGGCGGGCAACGGGGCCGCGCACCGCCAGCTGCTGACGTCCGCCGCCGTCCGCCTGAGGGGCTATTTCGCGCGGCGGCTGGGGGCCGACTGCGCGGACCTGGAGGATCTGGTGCAGGAAACGCTGGTCGCCATCCACCGCAGGCGCGAGAGCTACGACCCGGCGCTTCCGTTCACCGCCTGGCTGCACGCGATCGCCCGCTACAAATTGATCGATCATTTGCGCCGGCGCGGCGTCCGCGCCGAGGTATCGCTTGAAGGAGCGGCGGAAATGGCCGCTCCGGACCGCGCCGACGAGTACCTCGCCGCGGCCGCGGTCGAGCAATTGCTGGGCGGCCTTCCCGACAAGCAGCGGCTGGCGATCCGGCTGACCCGCCTCGAAGGGCACTCGATCGCCGAGGCGGCGGCGATGACCGGCCAGTCGCCGTCGGGGATCAAGGTCGGCATCCACCGCGGAATCAAGCGCCTGATGGAGCAAGCGAGAGGCGGCCATGGCAACGACTGACGAGCTCATCGAGCGCCTTGCCGCGGACGTCGGGCCGACTCGCCGCGGAGCTGCGGCTCGGCGGCTGGCCGGTGGGGTCGCGCTCGGTGGCGCCGTTGCGTTGGCGGCGATCCTGGCCTGGCTGGGGCCGCCGTTGCAGGCGGTGCAGTCCACCGGGGCCGCGGCGTTCGCGATGAAGTTGCTGTTCTGCGTCGCCCTGCTGGCGGCCGCGTTCGCGCTTCTGTTGCTTGCCGGCCGCCCGGGTCATGAGCTCGGCCGGCGCTGGTTGTGGCTGCTGGTGCCGCCGGCCCTGGTTGCGGTCAGCGCCGCGATGGAGCTGTCGATCGCCGCGCCCGGGCTTCGCGGAGAGCTGTGGCTGGGCTCTACATGGCAGACCTGCCTGCTGGCGATCACGTTGCTCGCGCTGCCGGTTTTCGTCGGTATCCTGTGGGCGTTCCGAAGGCTCGCGCCGACCCGGCTGCGGCCGGCCGGCCTGCTCGCCGGACTGACCGCCGGATCGGCCTCGGCGACCCTCTACGCGCTCTATTGCCCGGAAACGTCGGCGACCTTCCTCGCCAGCTGGTATTCGCTGGGTATTCTCGCTGCCGGGCTCATCGGCCTCGCGATCGGGCCGAGGCTGCTGCGCTGGTAAGGGGGTCGGCTCCTTGCCGCACTGCAGCAAGCCATTTACATCGGCTTCAAATGACCTCGACCAACGACATCCGGCGAAGCTTCCTCGATTATTTCGAGGCGGCCGGCCATGCGCGGGTGCCGTCGGCGCCCTTGGTCCCGCACAACGACCCGACTTTGATGTTCGTCAACGCCGGGATGGTGCCGTTCAAGAACGTGTTCACCGGCCTCGAGACCCGCCCGTTCGCCACCGCGGCAAGCAGCCAGAAATGCGTGCGCGCCGGGGGCAAGCACAACGACCTCGACAATGTCGGCTACACCGCGCGCCACCACACTTTCTTCGAGATGCTCGGCAATTTCTCGTTCGGCGACTATTTCAAAGACCGGGCGATCGAACTCGCCTGGGCGCTGCTGACCAAGGAGTGGGGGCTTCCGCCCGAGAAGCTGACGGTCACCGTCTACCACAGCGACGACGAGGCGTTCGACCTGTGGAAGCGGATCGCGGGCCTGCCCGAAGACCGGCTGATCCGCATCGCGACCAAGGACAATTTCTGGGCGATGGGCGCCGACGGGCCGAGCGGGCCCTGTTCGGAGATCTTCTACGACCACGGCGAGCATATCCCGGGTGGCCCGCCGGGCTCGGCCGACGAGGAGGGCGACCGCTTCGTCGAGATCTGGAACCTGGTGTTCATGCAGTTCCTGCAGGAGAATGACGCGATCGTCGGCGACCTGCCGAAGCCGTCGATCGACACCGGCATGGGCCTCGAGCGCATCGCCGCGGTGCTTCAGGGGGTCCACGACAATTACGACACCGACACCTTCCGGGCGCTGGTCACGGCCAGCGAGGAGCTGACCCGCACCCGGGCGGACGGCGAGCGCAAGGCCAGCCACCGGGTGATCGCCGACCATCTGCGCGCGTCGGGCTTCCTGGTCGCCGACGGTGTGCTTCCGGCCAACGAGGGCCGCGGCTACGTGCTCCGCCGGATCATGCGCCGCGCGATGCGCCACGCGCACCTGCTCGGCGCGAAGGAGCCGCTGATGCACCGGCTGGTGCCGGCGCTGGTCGCCGAGATGGGCGCCGCTTACCCCGAGCTGGTCCGCGCCCAGCCGCTGCTCGAGCAGGTGCTGAGCCAGGAGGAGACGCGCTTCCGCCAGACCCTGGTCAACGGATTGAAGCTGCTCGACGAGGCGACCGCGTCGCTTCCGTCGGGCGGCACGCTTCCGGGCGAAACCGCGTTCAAGCTCTACGACACCTACGGCTTTCCCCTCGATTTGACCGAGCAGGCGCTGGTCGACAAGGGGCTCAAGGTCGACACCGCCGGCTTCGATGCGGCCATGGCGGCGCAGAAGGCCGCCGCCCGCGCCGCCTGGAAGGGCTCGGGTGAGCGCGCATCCGACGACGTCTGGTTCGACCTCGCCGAGGAGCATGGGTCGACCGAGTTCACCGGTTACTCGGGCGACGAGGCCGAGGGCGTGGTGCTGGCGATCGTCGCGGACGGGAAAGCCGTGCAAAGCGCGAAAGCCGGCGACACAGTGCACATCCTGCTCAACCAGACGCCCTTCTACGGGGAGAGCGGCGGACAGATAGGCGACACCGGAAAGCTGACGTCCTTGAACGGCTTCGAAGGCGACGTTGAGGACACGTCGAAGCCTTTGGGCCGCCTCCACGCGCTGCTGACCAACGTCGTCAAGGGCAGCCTCACGGTCGGCGACACGCTCCACCAGATCGTCGATTCCGAGCGCCGTGACCGGGTGCGCGCCAACCATAGCGCCACCCACCTGCTGCACGCCGCGCTGCGCCACCGGCTCGGCGGCCATGTCACCCAGAAGGGCAGCCTGGTCGCCCCCAACCGGCTGCGCTTCGACTTTTCCCATCCCGCGGCCCTCACGCCCGACGACATCGCCGCGATCGAGGCCGAGGTGAACGCGCAGATCCGCTCCAACCGGCCGGTGACCACCCGGCTGATGACCCCCGACGAGGCGATCGCGGCCGGCGCCATCGCCTTGTTCGGCGAGAAATACGGCGACGAGGTGCGAGTGCTCAGCATGGGCGGCGGACTGGAAGACGGAGCGAGCTACAGCACCGAGCTGTGCGGCGGCACCCACGTCCACGCGCTCGGCGACATCCAGCTCTTCAAGATCGTCAGCGAAGGCGCGGTGTCGTCGGGTATCCGGCGCCTGGAAGCCCTGACCGGCGAGGCCGCGCGGCAGTGGCTGACCGAGCGCGAGGCGCGGCTGCGCGAGGCCGCGGCGCTGCTCAAGGCGGCGCCCGACGAGGTTCCGGCGCGCGTCTCGGCGCTGGTCGAGGAGCGCAAGCGGCTCGAACGCGAGCTCGCCGAGGCGAAGAAGGCGCTGGCGCTGGGAGGAAGCGTCGGCAGTGGCGGCGGCAAATCCGACGCCCCGGCGCCCGAGCAGGTCGGCGGCCACGCGTTCCTCGGCCAGGTGGTCGAAGGCTTGGATCCCAAGGGCTTGCGCGCCGCGGTCGACACGATGAAGCAGCGCGTCGGCTCGGGCATCGCCGCCCTGGTCGCGGTCAACGACGGCCGCGCCAGCGTCGCAGTCGGGGTCACCGACGACCTCGCAAGCCAAGTCAGCGCGGTCGAGCTGGTCAAGGCCGCGGTCGCGGCGCTGGGCGGGCAGGGCGGCGGCGGCCGCCCCGACATGGCCCAGGGCGGCGGTCCCGACGGCTCCAAGGCGGACGAAGCGCTGAGCGCGGTCCGCGGCGCCCTGGAGAAGGT
>DASTZO010000061.1:0-3709 GCA_035764265.1 Sphingomicrobium sp. | reverse complement strand
CCCGACGGCTGCCAGCCGATCGCCTGGCCGAGGTCGGCGCCCGCCTGCTGGACCAGCCTGAACAAGTCTTCGGCCTCGGGCGTCATCGGCTTGGGCGGCCGGCCGAAGCCGCCGTGGGGCTCGATCGCGACGTCGTGCTCGGCGCCGACCATGGCGACGGTCGATTCGATCAGGGCCCGGGCGCGGGCCTCGTCGTCGGGCGTCGCCGGGCGCAGATTGACGTGCAGCACGGCCAAGTCCGGGACGACATTGTTCGGTCCGCCGCCGTCGATGCGCGCCGGGTTGACCGACAGCCGCGGGCCCTTGCCGCGCTCGAGCCGAAGGGCGAGGTCGGCAGCGGCGACGACCGCGTTGCGCCCCTCCTCGGGGTTGCGCCCGGCGTGGGCGGAGCGACCGCGGACGACGAAGACAAAATTGCCGCTCCCCGGCCGGGCTCCGGCGAGCGTCCCGTCGGGCAAAGCGGCGGGCTCATAGGTCAGCGCCGCGCGCTTGCCTCGGGCCGCCTCGGCGATCAGGGCGGCGGATCCCGGCGAGCCGACCTCCTCGTCGCTGTTGAGAACAACCTCGTAGCCAAGATTTGCCGCGGCGCCGCCGGCCTCGACCGCTTTCAAGGCCGCCAGCATCACCGCGATGCCGCCCTTCATGTCGGCGACCCCGGGCCCGCCCAGGACACCCTCTTCGAGCCAGCGCGTGTACTGAAACTCATGCTCGACGTCGAAGACGGTGTCCATGTGACCCGTGAAAAGCAGCTGCACGGGCGCGTCGGGCCGCACCTTCAAATGAACGTTGCGGCCATGCTGTTGCTGCACTGTGCTGCCGGTGGCGTCGATCGCATCGACGGGAGCGGGTTCCACCAGCCGCACTTCCCCGGGCAACGCTGCAAACTCATTGGCCAACAGCTCTGCCATTTTCGCCAATCCATCGAGATTGCGCGACCCGCTATTGATTCCAGCCCAGATAATGACTTGGCCGCGCATCGGCTCGGCCGCGGCGCGCTCGGCGCAGTCCTGCTCGGTGCTCGTGAGCCTCCCCATGGCGGCCTCCTAGCCGCGCCGCCGGCCGAACGCCACACCGGCAGACGCGTCACAAATGGGCGCGGAACTCGGCCAGCAGCCGCCGGTAGAGGTCGCGCTTGAACGGCACGATCAGGTCGGGAAGCTCGGCCGGGTCGACCCATTTCCAGGCGCTGAACTCGGGCTCGGCGGTGGCCAGGTTGACGTCGGCGTCGGTGCCGGTGAAGCGGGCGAGGAACCAGTGCTGGACCTGCCCCTTCCACCGGCCGCCCCACAGCTTCCCCGCCATCTCGTCCGGCAGGTCGTAGCGCAGCGGCCCGGCGCATTCGGCGACGCGCTCGACGAAGCGCGCGGCGATGCCGGTTTCCTCCTCGAGCTCGCGCAGCGCGCCGGGCCACGGCTCCTCGCCGTCGTCGAGCCCGCCCTGCGGCATCTGCCAGGCGTCGGTCGGGTTATCGAGGCGCTGGCCGACCCACACCTTGCGCTCCGGGTTGAGCAGCATCACTCCGACTCCGCGGCGGTAGAGATGGTCGTCGTTCATCCGCCCGTCATTGCGGGCAGCGAAGCAGCGACGCAATCCGCTTTGGGTTCGGCCCCGATTGCTTCGCTGCACTCGCAATGACGGCATGTGGGGTCTAAAGAGGCGCAAAGGATTGAATCGGGACACAATGGCCACCGCCACCCATCTGCTGACCGAGGAAGAAGCCACCGCGCACGCGCCGCTGGAAGCGGTGGTGGTGCGCTTCGCGGGCGACAGCGGCGACGGCATGCAGCTGACCGGCGGCCAGTTCACTCTGTCGACCGCTCTGGCCGGCAACGACCTGGCCACTTTTCCCGATTTTCCGGCGGAAATCCGCGCTCCGCAGGGCACGACGTTCGGTGTCTCGGCGTTCCAGATCAACTTCGGCAGCTGCGCGATCGAGACCGCCGGCGACCAGCCCGACGTTCTGATCGCGATGAACCCCGCGGCCCTGAAGGTGAACGTGGGCGAGCTTCGCGAAGGCGGGCTGATCATCGCCGACGAGGGCGAGTTCACGCAGCGCAACCTCGCCAAGGCGGGCTATGAGGCCAATCCGCTCGAGGACGGCAGCCTCGCCAAATGGCAATTGGTCCACTTCAACATCTCGCAGCTGACCCTCGACGCGGTGAAGCCGTTCGGCCTCGGCAACAAGGAAGCGCTGCGCTGCAAGAACATGTGGACGCTGGGCTTGGCGCTGTGGATGTTCGACCGCGACCGCCAGCCGATCGTCGACTGGCTGAAGGCCAAGTTCGCCAAGGCGCCGGAGCTTGCCGAGGCCAATATCGCGGCGCTGAACGCCGGCCACGCCTATGGCGAGACGGTCGAGATGGGGACGCCCATCCGCCGCCACCACATCGACCCGGCGCCGGCCGAGCCCGGCCTCTACCGGACGGTCACCGGGGCCGAGGCGCTGGCGGTCGGGCTGGTCGCGGGAGCCCAGCTCGCGGGGCTGAAGATGTTCTTCGGCTCCTACCCGATCACCCCGGCCTCGCCGCTGCTCCACCATCTGGCGCGCCTGAAGGAGTTCGGGATCACCACCTTCCAGGCCGAGGACGAGATCGCGGCGATCTGCGCGGCCTTGGGCGCGTCCTACGCGGGCCAGCTCGGGGTCACCTCGTCGTCGGGGCCGGGGATCGCGCTCAAGACCGAGGCGCTGGGCCTCGCGGTGATGACCGAGCTGCCGCTGGTGGTCGTCAATTCGCAGCGCGGCGGGCCGTCGACCGGCCTTCCGACCAAGACCGAACAGTCGGACCTCTACCAGGCGGTCTACGGCCGCAACGCCGATTCCCCGCTGCCGGTGATCGCCGCGCGCTCGCCCGCCGACGCGTTCGAATGTGCGATCGAGGCGTGCCGGATCGCGGCCCGCTACATGACCCCGGTGATGCTTCTGACCGACGGCTATATCGCCAATGCCGCCGAGCCCTGGAAGGTGCCGGACATGGCCGGCTACGAGCCGTTCCCGGTCCAGTTCTTCGACCGGGCGCCCGCGGAGGGCGAGGCGGTGCTCCCCTATGCGCGCAACGAGGACCTCGCTCGGCCGTGGATCAAGCCCGGGACTCCTGGCCTCGAGCACCGGATCGGCGGCATCGAGAAGGCGCCGGGCACCGGCAACATCGACTACAGCCCGGAGGCCCATGCGGAGATGACCCGGCTGCGTGCCGCCAAGGTCGCGTCGGTCGCCGACACCATCCCCGACCAGCAGGTGTGCCTCGGCGAGGCCGGCGGCGAGCTGGCGGTGGTCGGCTGGGGCTCGACCTTCGGCCCGATCCACCAGGCGGTGCGCCGCGCCCGCCAGCGCGGGCTCGACGTCAGCCATATCCACGTCCGCCACATCGTCCCGATGCCCAAAAACCTCGGGCCGCTGCTCAAGCGCTTCAAGCGCATCCTGGTGCCCGAGATGAACAGCGGCCAGCTGAAGACCGTTCTGCGCGACCAGTTCCTCGTCGACGCGCAGTCACTGTCGAAGGTCAGCGGCCAGCCGTTCCGAATCGCCGAGCTCGAGGCGGCGATAGAAAGGACATTGGCATGAAACCGATCAATGTCTGGCCGATGGTGATGATGCTGATCGTGGTCGTGTTCCTGATCGTCTGGCTGTCGGGCGGCGCGTCGTGAACGAGATCACCCCCGTCACCACCGCCAAGGACTGGGCGAGCGACCAGGAGGTCCGCTGGTGCCC
>DASTZO010000060.1:0-6267 GCA_035764265.1 Sphingomicrobium sp. | reverse complement strand
GGCGCTGGCGTTCCTCGCCTTCGGCCTGTGGCTGCGGCTCGGCCGGCTCGACCGGACCCGCCTGCGCGCGCTTCTGTTCGTGCCGATCTCCTTCATCGTCTTCTTCGCCCACACCTTCGGCTGGGGGACATTGGGGCTGCTGTGCTTTTCGGCCGAAGCGGTGCGCCAGCACGACCGCGGCGCCGGCTGGCGCAGGTCCGGGATGTGGGCCGCTTTGCACGCGATGGTCATGGCGCTCCCGGCGTTGGTCATCCTGGCCTGGCGCAGCAACATCGAGGGGCCCGCCAGCCGCGAATGGTTCGCCTGGAACCTGAAGCTCGAGGCCCTGCTCGGAGTCCTTCGCGACCGCTGGATGACCTTCGACTGGCTGTCGCTCGCGGTCGTCGCGCTGGTCATCCTGTACGCGATCTTCAGCCGCCGGCTGACCCTGTCGCGCAACCTGGCCTTCTCGGCGCTGGTCCTGCTCGCCGGCTTCCTGCTTCTGCCATGGGTGATCTTCAGCTCCGCCTACGCCGACATGCGGCTGCTGCCCTTCGTGTTCGCGGTCGCGATCCTGGCGATCCGCTTCCGCCGCGAGACGCATCTGCCGACGGCAAGGGTGCTCGCGGTCCTCGGGCTCGCATTTTTCCTGGTCCGGATCGGGGCGAACACCGTCAGCCTGGCGATGGCCGCCGACGACCAGCGCTCGAAGCTCGCCGCGCTCGAGCATGTGCCGATGGGCGCCCGTGTCGCCTCGCTGACCGGCCGGGGGTGCGGACGCGAATGGCCGATGGCGCGCAACGCCCATCTTGGGGCGATGGTGATCGTCCGCCGCCACGGCTTTTCCAACGACCAGTGGGTGACTCCCGGCCTCAACCTGCTGCGGCTGCGCAACCGCGACGCCGGCGCCTTTTCGGCCGACCCGTCGCAGATCGTCCGCCCGAACGGCTGCCGTCCCCGCAGCTGGAGGATCGACCGGGCGCTCGGGGCGCTGCCGCGCGAGCATTTCGACTATCTGTGGCTGATCCAGCCGCCGCCTTACGATCCCCGCCGGGTCGCCGGGATGCAGCGGGTGTGGAGCGGTCCCGGCTCGCAGCTGTTCCGGGTCAATCCGGGCGGCGCAGGACGGCCGCCAGCGACACCCCGAACGGGAACGGCACCCGGCCGATAAGCGCCGCCTCCATTTCGAAGATCGCTCGCAGCAACTGGTTCACCGGCGGTGGCGGCATGGCGTCGTCGGCGCTCTCGCGCCCGAGCAGGCGGCCGGCGATCCGGGCCGCGGCGATCGCCGGGAACAACAGGCTGTTGAACGGGCTCAGGAGGTCGATTTCGAGCCCCGCCGCCGTGGCGACGCGCTCGAGCTCGCGCCGGCGGTAGCGGCGGTGGTGGTGGTGCGAGACATCGTGTGCGCTCCACATCCACGGGTTGCCCGGCACCGTCACCAGCAGCTTGCCGCCCGGCCTCAGCTTCGACCGGATCGCCCGCAACGCCGCTTGGTCGTCGGCGACATGCTCGAGCACGTCGAGCAGCGCGACCAGGTCGTAACGCTCGTCGGCGAGCATCGACAGGTCGGGCAGCGCCGCGCGCTTCACCGGACGGCCGAGGCGCTCGCTCGCAAGCGCCCGCGCCGAGTCATTGAGCTCGGTCGCCTCGACCGTTCCGAAGCGGCCGAGCATCTCGAGATTGTGCCCCGTCCCGCAGCCGACCTCGAGGATCCGGGCGCCCGGCGGAGGCCGGACCTCGCGCCGGATCAGCTGGTCGAGGATCCGCCGCCGGCCGACGAACCACCAGTGGCTCTCGTCCAGCTCCGCCATCCGCTGGAAGACGGCGGCCTCCATTTATTCGTCCCCGCCGACCCGCTCGCGGATCACGTAAAGCGGCCGGTTCTTGGTCTCGATCATGATCCGCCCGACATATTCGCCGAGGATCCCGAGCGACAGCAGCTGCAGCCCGCCGAGGAAAAGGACGGCCACCATCAGCGACGCATAGCCGGGCACCTGCACCCCGGAGATCAGGGTGCGGACGACCACGAACAGAGCGTAGCCGATCGCGAACAGAGCGACGATGCCGCCAAGGTAGCTCCACACGCGGAGCGGAACGGTCGACGCCGAGGTGATCCCGTCGAGCGCGAAGGTCCACAGCTTCCAATAATCGAACTTGGTCTTGCCGATCCGCCGCGGCTCGCGCGTGTAGCTGACCGATGCCTGCCGGAACCCGGCCCAGGCGAACAGCCCTTTCATGAAGCGGGTCCGCTCGGGCATCTGGCGGATCACGTCCGCGACCTTGCGGTCGAGCAGCCGGAAGTCCCCGGCATGCTCGGGGATCTTGTCCGCGCTCAGCCAGTTGTGCGCCCGGTAATAGAGGTCGGCCGTCAACCGCTTGGGCAGGCTGTCCGATTCGCGGTTGTTGCGCACGCCGTAGACGATCTCGAACCCCTCGCGCCATTTCGCGAGCATCTCGCCAAGCAGCTCGGGCGGGTCCTGGAGGTCGGCATCCATCGGCACGATCGCGTCGCCGCGCGCATGGTCGAGGCCGGCCGACAGCGCCGCCTCCTTGCCGAAGTTGCGCGACAGCGACACCGCCCGGACCCGTTTGTCGGCGGCGTGGGCGGCGCGGATTTTCTCCATGGTCGCATCGGTGCTGCCATCGTCGATGAACAGGATCTCGAAGCTGCCCGACGCGGGGTCGGGGAGCGCCTCGATGACCGCGCGCACGCGGGCGACGAACGGCTCGATCGCGTCCTGCTCGTCCTTGACCGGGACGATGACCGAAAGGATCACGACGCTCATTTGTACACCCATCGGCGGTGCAGCGCGAAGGTCAAGACGGGGGTCACGAAAATGATCGGGATCACCGGCCACCAGTTCGGCCCGCCCAGCTTCTTGACCAGCAGCCAGACGAAGAACTGGTTGGACGCGAAGCCGATCAAATTGACGACCAGGAAGCGGAGCAGCCGCACGTGCTGGCGGTCGCGCTCGCCGTGGCCGCGGAAGCTGAACTCGCCGTGCGCGAAAAAGCTGACGACGGTGAAGAAGACGAAGACGATGGTCAGCGACAGCATCGGGTCGACCTCGAGATATTCGGCGATCGCCCAATAGCTTGCCGCGACCAGCAGGGTGATGATCATTCCGGCCAGCGCGTAGCGGGCGGCCTGGGTCGCGACCACGCGGCGTTCGGCATCGAGCGGGAGGAGGGAGGAAATACGGATCACTGCCGGCCGCTGCTTGCCCTTTGAGGTCGAGCGGCTAGAGCGCGAAAAGTGAGCGAGCGCAAGGATCAGCTGGACGACAACCAGGCGCTCAAGCTGCTCGAGCGCCACTGGAAATGGGTGACCCTGGCCGCCTGGGTCATCCTCGCCGCCTGGTTCGCCTACAACCGCTGGGCGCAGATCCACGCCTTCACGCTGGTCGACACCGACGACAATATGCGCATCAGCCAGGTGCGCGCCTTGCTCGCCGGGCAGGACTGGTTCGACCTTCGCCAGTACCGGCTCAACCCGCCGGCGGGCGCCGACATCCACTGGTCGCGGCTGGTCGACCTGCCGCTCGCCGGGCTGATCCTGCTGCTCCGGCCTTTGGTCGGCGGCGCCGACGCCGAGCGCATCGCCGTCGCCGTCGCTCCGCTGCTGCCCTACCTGCTGCTGCTGTTCGGGCTCGCGTTGACCGCCCGCCGCCTGGTCCACCCGGCGGCCTACGCTCTGTGCTTCGTCGCCCTGGTCAGCGCCGGCTCGACCAACGGCATGTTCATGCCGACGCGCATCGACCACCACGGCTGGCAGCTCGCTCTGCTCAGCATCGCCGTCGCCGGCCTCGCCGACCCGAAGCGGGCGCGCGGCGGAGCGACGCTCGGGGTGGCGAGCGCTTTGTCGCTGGCGATCGGGCTCGAGCTTTTGATCTACCTCGCGCTCGCCGCCGCGGCGACGGTGCTGTTCTGGATCGACGACCGGGACGAAAAGCGCCGCCTCGCGGCTTATGCGGCGACCCTCGCCGGCGGGACCGCGCTCGCTTTCCTGCTGTTCGCGTCGGACGCCAACCGCCAGGCGGTGTGCGACGCCTTGTCGCCGGTGTGGCTGTCGAACGCCCTGCTCGGCGGCGCGCTGCTGTTCGCGATCGCCTTCGCCTCCCCGGCCGACTGGAAGCGCCGTTTCGCCCTGGCGGCCGGAGCGGCGGTCGTTGTCGCCGCGTTCCACGCTCTGGCATGGCCGCATTGCCTGACGCGCCTCGAAGGCGTGTCGCCCGAAGTCCGCCAGCTGTGGCTCGACAATGTCCGCGAGGCCCGGCCGATCTATCGCCACGGCTGGCACACCGCGACGTTGATCGCCGCTCTGCCGATTACCGGGCTGATCGGCTGGGCGCTGCTGGCGATCCGCAATCGCGGCGACCGAGCCCTGTTCCGGCGGACCCTGGCGGCGGCCGCGCCGGCGCTCGCCGCGGCCGCGCTATTGCTGTGGCAGACCCGCACCGGGCCAGCGGCGCAGATGCTGAGCATCGTCGGAGCGATCGCCATCCTGTGGGTGCTGGCGCCGCTCGCCCGGACCATTCGCCGGCCGGTGCTGCAGACCGCGGCGATCATCGTCCTGGCGATGATCGGCCTGGGGGCGATGGTCCCGACCGCGATGCAACTCGCGCCGGCCAGGAAGCAGACCGCGCGCGACATCGCCATCGGCCGGGCCAACCGCGCGTGCAATTCGCTGCCCGCGCTGCGGCCCATCGCCCGGCAGCCCAAAGGCATGGTGTTCACTTTCGTCGACCTCGGCCCGCGGATCATCACCGTCACCCATCACGACGCGGTGATCGGCCCCTATCACCGCAACGGCGAGCAAATCGCCGACGTCATGAAGACCTTCCGCGGAAGCGAGTCGAACGCCCGGGCGACGCTGGCCAAATACCGCGCCGATTATCTGCTGATCTGCCCGAAGAGCTCGACGACGACGATCTTCATGGCCGCCGCCCCCAAGGGCTTCTACGGACAGCTGAACCGCGGCCGGGTGCCCGCCTGGCTCGAGCCGGTCGAGCTGCCCAAGGGTTCGCCGTTCCGGATGTGGCGGGTCGCCCGCTAGAGGCTCGGGAAGCTTCCCGGCCAGCGGGCGGCCAGCTCGCTAGAGGCTCGGGAAGCTCTGCTTCAGCCCGTCGACGATGAACTGCGCGGCGAGCGCGGCGAGGATCACCCCGAGGATCCGCGTGATCATCGCTTCGACGCGGTCGCCGAGCAGGCGCATCAGCGGCCCGGCGGCGAGCAGGGTGACCAGCGTGATCAGGATCACCACGGTGATCGCGGCGAGCACGGTCAGCACTTCCGCGGTGTCGTCGGCGCGCGACACCCACAGCATCGCGCTGGCGATCGATCCGGGCCCGCTGATCATCGGGATCGCCATCGGGAAGACCGAAATGTCCTCGGCCTGCGGAGTGCCCTCGATCGACTGGGCGCGCTCCTCGCGGCGCTGGGTGCGGCGCTCGAACACCATGTCGAGCGCGATCATGAACAGCATCACCCCGCCGGCGATCTTGAAGCTGGCGAGGCTGATCCCGAGCGCGTGCAACATCGGCCGCCCGAGCAGCGCGAAGAACATCAGCACCGCCCAGGCGATGATCGACGATCGCACCGCCATCGCCCGGCGGTGGGCGGCCGACGTGCCGCGGGTCAGGCTGGCGAAGATCGGCGCGCAGCCGGGCGGGTCGATGATCACCAGGAAGGTGACCAGCGCCGACCCGAACAGCTCGATCATTGCCGCCCGATCATTGCGAAACGGTCGCGTCGTAGACGACCTGCTCGAAGCGCTCGCCGTTCCACAGGAACGTCCGGAACTTGCGCTGCCCCTTCGAATCGACCTTCCAGTCCCACGCCAGCGTCGAATCGGCCGACCGGCCGATGCCGTAATCGTCGGGCGGCCCCTTGCCGCGGCGCTTCGCCGTCGGCGACAAGGCGAGCAACGGCGGAGCGGTCGGCTTGCCGCGGCACGACGCCCGGCGGACGAACGGCTTGCGCGGCACCGGGCGCGCGACTTTCAGAGTGTCGCCGGCGTCATAGACCCAGCGCCAGCGCCGCCGCTCGCGCTGCCAGACGGTGGTGAAATAGCCGACGCTCTTGCCGCCGTCGCGCACCCACGGCCCGGTGTTGACCGCGATCCGGCCGTCGCACGACACATAGCTCGCGGCGGGCCACCAGCGGACCGACACCGGCGGATCCTTCCTGCCGGCGAGAAACTCGTGCGCCCACACCACCTGCGGGTTGAACATCACCGCGTCGGGGTCGGCGTACATCCGGAACGCGGTCCACTGGCCGCGGCGC
>DASTZO010000059.1:0-4541 GCA_035764265.1 Sphingomicrobium sp. | reverse complement strand
CCTCGAGCGGATGATCCAGCATCACGAGGGCGCGGTCAAAATGGCCGAGGAGCTGCTCAAGCAGTCGGGCTCGGCCTACGACCCGGTCCTGTTTGATTTCGTCAACGAGGTGATCAACGACCAGAAGGCCGAGATTAAGCGGATGAGCGCGCTGGTCCCGGGGCTGGTGGACGACCCCCGGGCGAGCCTTGCCGCCGGCTTCCGCGACGCCGGCCAGGCAATCCGCAACCTGGCGCTGGTCGCCACCCTTCCCAAGCCGACCGGCTTCTTCGATCCCGCCAACCCCGCCGGGGCGCCGCCCCCGAAGCCGGCCAGGAAGAAGACCGCCGCGGACAAGAAGGCCGACGCCGACCCCCGCTCGCCGCTGCTGAGCTTCGCCAACACCGACATGGCGTTCGCCGGCGACCTGCTCGCCGTCGGCAATTACCACGGCTTCAACCTTTACCGGCTCGAGGCCGGGGGAGCGCCACGGCTGCTGAGCTCGGTCATCTGCCCGGGCGGGCAGGGCGACCTGTCGATCGTCGGCGACCTGCTGATCATGTCGGTCGAGCAGACCCGCGGCCGGGTCGATTGCGGGCGGCAGGGCATCAGCGAGGACGTCAGCCCGGAGCGCTTCCGGGGGCTGCGGATCTTCGACATCCGCGACCGCTCGCGCCCGGTGCAGGTCGGCCAGGTGCAGACCTGCCGCGGCTCGCACACCCATTCGGTGGTGTCGGGGCCGGACTCCGCCGGGACGATCATCGTCTACGTCTCGGGAACCTCGACGGTCCGCAAGGAGGAGGAGCTCAAGGGGTGCGTCGGCGATGTCCCCGGCGACGTGCGCACCGCCCTGTTCCGGATCGACGTCGTCGAGATCCCGGTCGCGGACCCGTCGCGCGCCCGGATCGTCGACAGCCCGGCGGTGTTCGCCGACCCGCAGTCCGGCAGCCTCGCCGGCCTGTGGCGCGGAGGCCACCACGGCGAAGGCACGCAGGAAGCGAGCCGGACCGACGAGTGCCACGACATCACCGTCTTCCCGAGCCGCTCGCTGGCGGCGGGCGCCTGTTCGGGCAACGGAATCATCTTCGACATCGCCGATCCCCGCAAGCCGCGCCGGCTCGACGCGGTGGTCGATCCAGGCTTCGCCTACTGGCATTCGGCGACCTTCAACAACGACGGCACCAAGGTGCTGTTCACCGACGAATGGGGCGGCGGCAGCCGGCCGCGGTGCCGGGTTCAGGACCCGCGCAACTGGGGCGCCAACGCGGTCTACGACATCGTCGAGGGCAAGCTGCGGTTCCGGAGCCACTACAAGCTGCCCGCGCCGCAGACCGAGCAGGAGAATTGCGTCGCCCACAACGGATCGATCATCCCGGTCCCGGGCCGCGATATCTTCGTCCAGGCCTGGTACCAGGGCGGCATCAGCGTCATCGACTTCACCGATTCCGCGCGTCCGGTCGAGATTGCCTTTTTCGACCGCGGGCCGATCGACGGCGAGCAGCTGGTGATGGGCGGCTTCTGGTCGGCCTATTGGTATCGCGGCCGGATCTACGGCACCGAGATCGCCCGCGGCCTCGACGTCCTGGCGCTGAAGCCGAGCGAGCATCTGAGCGCCAACGAAATCGCCGCCGCCGAGCTCGCCGACCAGGGCGGCCAATTCAACCCGCAGCAGCAGTTCCCGGTCACCTGGCCGGACGAGCCGGTGGTCGCGCTCGCCTACGTCGACCAGCTGCAGCGGACCCAGGCGCTTCCGGGCGCCGCCGTCGCCGAGCTGACCCGGGCGCTCGGCGGGGCTTCGGCGCGGCTCGCTGCGCGCCAGCCGGACGCCGGGCTCGCGGCGCGGCTGGAGGCCCTGGCGGAGCAGGTCGGGGCCGCCGCTTCCGACGCCGCCTCGCAAAGGCGCTTGGCGGCGCTCCGGCAAAGCCTGCGGGGGATCGCCGCGAGGCTCCGCTAGCTGAGCCGCGGCCGCGCGGGGTGGCGCTCGGGCGGCGGCTCCGTTAGCGAGCCCGGATGAGCAAGGTCCCAGTCCTGGTCACCGGCGGCGCCGGCTATATCGGCAGCCACGCGGTGCTCGCCCTGCGCGAGGCCGGCTGGCCGGTCGCGGTGATCGACGACCTGTCCAACGGCACCCGGTCCGTGGTGCCCGGCGACGTCGCGTTCTTCGAGGGGTCGATCGCCGACGGGCGGCTGGTCGAGCGGGCGCTGGGGGAGCAGCGGATCGCCGCGATCCTGCATTTCGCGGGCTCGATCGTGGTCCCGGAATCGGTCGAGAAACCGCTCGACTATTACGCCAACAACACGCTTGCCAGCCACGCCCTGATCGCCGCCGCGGTCGCCGCCGGGGTGCCGCACATCGTCTTCTCCTCGACCGCCGCGGTGTACGGCGCTCCCGAGCGGGTGCCGGTCGAGGAGGACGACCCCAAGCAGCCGATCAACCCCTATGGCGCGTCCAAGTGGATGACCGAGCGGATGCTCGCCGACGCCGCGGCCGCCCATCCGTTCAATTATTGCGCGCTGCGCTATTTCAACGTCGCCGGGGCCGATCCGCAGATGCGCGCCGGGCAGATCGGCAAGGGATCGACCCATCTGATCAAGGTCGCGGTCGAGGCGGCGGTCGGCAAGCGCGACCATGTCGCGGTGTTCGGCACCGACTATCCGACGCCCGACGGCACCTGCGTCCGCGACTATGTCCATGTCAGCGACCTCGCCGACGCGCATGTCGCGGCGCTCGAGCGGCTGATCGAGCGGCCCGAGGAGAACCTCGTCCTCAACTGCGGCTACGGGCGGGGCCTGTCGGTGCTCGAGGTGCTCGATTCGCTCGACCGGGTCGCCGGCAAGCCGGTGCCGAAGCGCGCAATGCCGCGCCGCCCGGGCGACCCGCCGCAGCTGGTCGCGTCCAACCGGGCGCTGGTCGAGACGCTCGACTGGAGCCCGCGCTTTGCCGACATCGACACGATCGTCACCCACGCGCTCGAATGGGAACGGGTGTTGCCGAGCCGGGCCGCCGCGTGACGCTCCGGATGCTCCGCCTCGCCGCGGCGCCGCTCGCGCTGCTGCTTTCGGGCGCGGCCGTCCCCGCCGGGCAGGCGGCGGCCGACCGGGCGGCGGCCGACCGGGTCCGGGGCCATGTCGAGTTCCTCGCCAGCGACGAGCTCGAGGGGCGCGACACCGGCTCGCGCGGCCATGCGGTCGCCGCGCGCTACGTCGCCGCCCAGTTCGCCGGCCTCGGCCTGAAGCCGGGCGGGACCGGCGGAAGCTGGTACCTGCAGGTGCCGTTTCGGCGGGCGAGCCATTCGAGCCCGCCGCAGGTCCGGCTTCGGGTCGGCGGCCGGACCACCGCGCTGACCCACGGCATCGACGTCGCGTTGCAGCCGAGCCTGCTCGAGCAGAGCCGGTCGATCGACGCGGCCCTGGTGTTCGCCGGATATGGGCTGGATGAGCCGAAGCTCGGCCTCGACGATTATGCCGGGCTCGACGTGCGCGGCAAGATCGTCGTCGCTTTCTCGGGCTCGCCGGCCGGCCTTCCGACGGATGTCCGGGCGCACCTCGACGGCTCCAAGCCCGAGGCCGCGGCGCGGCGCGGCGCGATCGGGCTGGTGGAGATTTCCGCCGAGCCCACCGGCGCTCCGCGGCGCTTCGGGTCGATGGGCCGCGAGCGCCTCGACTGGGTGGACGCCGCTGGCCGGACCGGGACGGCGTCGCTGCTGCGCGCCCGGTTGGCGCTGACCGCCAAGGCTTCCGAGCAGCTGTTCGAGGGCGCCCGGACGCCGCTCGCGACCCTCCGAGGCCACGCACGAGCCCGTCGGCCGATGCGCGGCTTCGAGCTTGCGGCGCGGCTGTCGATCGATGCCCGCAGCAGCTGGCAGGACTTCTCGAGCCCCGAAGTGATCGGGCTGCTGCCCGGCAGCGACCCTCGGCTCGCCGCGGAACATGTGGTTCTGATGGGCCACCTCGACCACCTCGGAGTGAAGTCGGACTCCAAGCCGGGCGAGGACGCGATCTACAACGGCGCGCTCGACAATGCGGCCGGGATCGCGACCATGCTCGAGGCGGCGCGCGAGTTCGCTTATTCCGGCCGGCCGCCGCGGCGCTCCATCTTGTTCATCGCCAACACCGGCGAGGAGCGCGGGCTGCTCGGAGCCGATTATTTCGCCGCTCACCCGACGGTCCCGATCCGGCAGATCGTCGCCGCGGTCGACCTCGACATGCCGCTGCTGCTCTACGATTTCACCGACGTGGTCGCGTTCGGGGCCGATCATTCGACCGTCGCCAGGACCGTCGCGCAGGCGGCCCGGGGGATGGGGATCGCGGTCTCGTCCGATCCCATGCCCGAGCAGTCGATCTTCGTCCGCTCCGACCATTACCAGTTCGTCCGCCGCGGGGTCCCGGCGATCCTCCTGTTCACCGGCTATGCCAACGGCGGCAAGGCGCGGTGGGACGATTTCTTCGCCCGGGTCTATCACACGCCCCGCGACGATCTTTCCCAGCCGCTCAACTGGAACGCCGGGGCGCGCTACGCGAAGCTCAACTACGCAATCGCCCGGGCGCTCGCCGACGCCGAC
>DASTZO010000058.1:0-4679 GCA_035764265.1 Sphingomicrobium sp. | reverse complement strand
TTGCCGCCGCGGCTGCCCTTGGCCAGCTCGTCGAGCATCGCCACCGCGCTCGCCGTCGCGGCGCCGAGGTCGAGCTTGCCGATCGCCGCGCGCGCTGCATCCTCGTTCGCCGAAGTGCCGCCCACCGGCGAAAGGAAGTCGGGGGCGACCGCTTTGAAGCCCGTCAAAGCGAGGCGCCGGGCAACGTCGCGGATATGGTCGTTGAGCCCGCGGTTCTCGTGGATCACCAGCACCGTCGGCTTCAAGGAGCGCGTGCGCGGCTCGGCGACATAGGCGCGGTAGCCGGCCGGGCCGGCGAAGGTCATCGTCCGGGTCGTGAGCAGCCGGTCGTCGGGAGGGACGATCGCGGCCGCCGCGGGGGAGGCGGCGATCGCCCCGACCAACGCCTCGGCGGCGGCGGCGCTTCCGGCCAGCGCGGCCATGCGGCGCATGAACAGGCGTCGGTCCATGCCCTCGTGGGTGAAGCGGTCGTAGAGCGCGATCGCTTTTGCGCGGAGGTCGTCGGTCATTGGCACCTCCAAAAACCCCTCCACCATCCAATCTGCGTTGGATGGTCCCCCTCCCCGGCAAATGCCGGGGCGGAACTCACGCCGGCTGCGGCTGCGCCTGCCGGGCCTGGATCTCGGCGATCAGCTGGCCGTCGATCTCCTTGGCTCGGCGGTAGGCGTCGCGGTCGGTCATCCGCGCCGCATAATCGGTAAACACCGGCCTGGGCTCGAGCAGGTTGAAGGCCAGCATGAAGTTGACGTTGGCGCCGACGAACAGGTCGGCGGCGGTGAAATGGTCCGCGGCGATATATTTGCGCCCGGTCAGCGCTTTCTCGAGCGTGCCGATGGCGAGGTCGTACGTGCCGTAGCCGAACATGCGCTGGCGCTCGGGGGTCGGCTCCCAGCCGGCCGCCTTGTTGCTGAACGCCGCCTCGACCGGGCCCGAGGTGAAGAAGATCCAGCGATAGTAATCGGCGCGCTCCGACGGCGGCGGCGCCAGGCCGGCGGCGGGGAAGGCGTCGGCGAGGTAGCAGCAGATCGCCGCGACCTCGGTCACCACCTTGTCGCCGTGCTTGATCGCCGGGACCTTGCCCATCGGGTTGATCGACAGATAGGGCTCGACCTTCATCGTCGAGCCATAGTCGAGGATCTGCGTCTCGTAGGGCTCGCCGACCTCCTCGAGCATCCAGCGGACCGTCTGCCCGCGCGACATCGGGTGGGTGTAGAAGGTGAGGCTGCTCATGCGCTGCTCCTCCGTCGGCCGATTGCGGCCCTATTAGAGCGCTTCGTCGAGCATCTCCAGCATTGCCCGCAGCGACTGGACTCGCACCGGGCCGCGGCCCGCGGGGCCGAAATGCTCGACCCGGTGTCGGGTCGGCCGGCCGCGGCGGGCGAGGGCGAAATGGACCAGCCCTTCCTCGCAGCCGTCGCCGGCGGGGCCGGCGAAGCCGGTGACCCCGATGGCGATGTCGGCGCTGGAGCGGTCGAGCGCGCCCTCGGCTATCGCCCGAGCGACGGCTTCCGACACCGCGTCGTTGCGGTCGAGCAGCCCGGGGTCGATCCCGAGCAGGTCGGCCTTGGCCTGCTTGGTGTAGGCGACGAAGCCGCGCTCGAAGCCGTGGCCGGCGCCCTCGATGTCGGTCAGAAGCGCCGCGAGCATCCCGCCGGTGCAGCTTTCCGCGGTGGCGATGGTCAGCCCGCGGTCGCACAGCGCGCGCATCAGCCGTTCGGCGTGGCGGTCGAGCTGGTCGGGAAGCGCCGGCTCGAGCGTTTCGCTCAACCGCGCTCTCCCCTTGGAGACGGGACTGGCGGCGGCGGCGCTTGGCCGCGCTCGCCGGCGCTCTCGTCGCGCAGCGAGCGGAACTGGCTGTCGTCGCTCCAATTAGGCCATTCGGCCGAATTGGCGAGGCCGTAGCCGACCCGGTGGAGCAGCTGCGCGTCCTGGACCATGCCGGAGAAATCCCAGGCGCGGTTAAACTCGTCGTCCTGCTGGTGGTAGCGCTTGGCGGTATATTCGCGGGCGAGCGCGTCGCCGCGGGCGATCCCGCCGTTGACCAGGTCGTTGCCGGGCGTGAAGGAAATCGCCGGCACCCCGACCTTGGCGAACGGGAAATGGTCGGAGCGGAAGAAGCTGCCGGCGCCGGGGTTCGGCTCGGGGGTGAATCGCCGCCCCTGCCTGGCGCCCTCGGCGATCACCCGGTCGAGCAGGTCGAGCCGGGCGCTGCCGCGGATGCTGAAGTTGCGCGCCCGGCCCCAGGTGCCCATCACGTCGGTGTTGAGCACACCGGCCGTCTTGGCCAGCGGGTAGAGCGGGTTCGAGGCATAATATTCGGAGCCCAGCAGGCCCTTCTCCTCGGCGCCGACGGCGAGGAACACCACCGAGCGCTGGGTGCGCGGGCGGCGGGCGAAGGCGCGCGCCTGCTCGATCAGATGGGCGATGCCGGTGCCGTTGTCGACCGCGCCGTTGAAGATGCGGTCGCCGTTGGCGTCGGGCTGGCCGATGCCGAGATGGTCGTGGTGCGCGGTGTAGATCACCGTCTCGTCGGGGCGCGTCCTGCCCGGCAGGACCCCGGCGACATTGAAGGAGGTGATGGTCTCGGTCCTGGCGTCGAGGCTGGCGGTGAGCGTCGACTTGAGGTCGACGGGCTGGAAGTCGCGGCGCCTGGCGGCCTGCTTCGCGGCCTCGAAGTCGAGCCCCGCGGCGCGGAACAAAGCGACCGCCGTGTCGCGCTGGATCCAGCTTTCGAACCCCGTGTGCTCGGCCGCCGGGTTGGCCCGGACGATGTCGAACATGGTGATGGTGTTGCTGTTCTTGACCGTCGCCCAGCCGTAGGAGGCGGGCTCGGTCTCGTGGACGATCATCACCCCGGCGGCGCCGCGCCGCGCCGCTTCCTCATATTTGTAGGTCCAGCGGCCGTAATAGGTCATCGCCTTGCCGTCGAAATTGCCTTCGCCGCCCTCGAAGTCGGGGTCGTTGACCAGCACGACGAGGACCTTGCCGCGCACGTCCTGGCCCTTGAAATCGTCCCACTGGCGCTCGGGCGCGGCGACCCCGTAGCCGGCGAAAATGAGCGGCGCGCCGGTGAGCCGGACCTGCTGCTGGCCGTTGGTCGGCGAGCGGACCGCGACCTGCTCGCCCTGGGCCAGAGGCATCGGCCCGGCGGGGGTCTGGACGACGACCTGCGGGGTGCCGACGAGGTCGGATTTGAGCAGCGGCACGCGCTGGGTCCACTGGCGCTTGCCGTCGATCACCTCGCCGCCGGGCTTGAGGCCGGCCGCCTTGAACTCGCGGATCAGATAATCGACCGTCATCTGCTCGCCGCGGGTCGCCGGGGCACGGCCTTCATAAGCGTCCGAGCTGATCACCTGGATGTGGCGCGACAGCCGCGCCGGGTCGAACGAGACGGTCTGCGCCAGCGCTTGGGTGGCAAGGGGCGGAGCCGCGACGAGCGCCATCGCGCTTGCGGCCAGCCAGTGGATCCGAGTCATTTGAAACCTACTCCCTGCTCGATGCCTTCGCGGGCAAGACGAGCCGAGCCGCAATAGGTTTCATTCCTCCGCGTCGGGGGCCTTTTCGCTGCGCGCTTTGGCCTTGGCGCCGCCCTTGGGCGCCTTGGCCTTGGCCGCCTTGGGCGGCGCCGGGGTGATCTCGAACGCCGGCGCATTGTCCTTGACCCGGACCTTGACCTCGCCGCCGTTGACCAGCTTGCCGAACAGCAATTCCTCGGCGAGCGGCTGCTTGATCTTCTCCTGCACCAGGCGGCCCATCGGCCGGGCTCCGTACAGCTTGTCGTAGCCGCGCTCGGTCAGCCAGGCGCGCGCCTCGTCGTCGAGGTCGATGTGGACCCCGCGGTCGGCCAATTGCAGCTCGAGCTGGAGGATGAACTTGTCGACGACCCGGGCGACCACCGCCGGCGGCAGGTAGGAGAAAGGGACGATCGCGTCGAGGCGGTTGCGGAACTCGGGCGTGAACATCTTCTTGACCGCATCCTCCTGAGCGTCCTCGCGGTCCATCGTCCCGAAGCCGATGCCCTCGCGCGCCATGTCGGACGCGCCGGCGTTGGTGGTCATGATCAGGATCGCGTTGCGGAAATCGACCGTCTTGCCATGGTGGTCGGTCAGTTTGCCGTGGTCCATGATCTGCAGCAGGATGTTGAACAGGTCGGGGTGCGCCTTCTCGATCTCGTCGAGCAGAAGCACGCTGTGCGGGTGCTGGTCGACCGCATCGGTCAGCAGCCCGCCCTGGTCGTAGCCGACATAGCCGGGAGGAGCGCCGATCAGCCGGCTGACCGAGTGGCGCTCCATATATTCGGACATGTCGAAGCGCTGCAGCGGGATGCCCATGATCGAGGCGAGCTGGCGGGCGACCTCGGTCTTGCCGACGCCGGTCGGGCCTGAGAACAGATAATTGCCGATCGGCTTGTCGGGGTCGCGAAGGCCGGCGCGTGACAGCTTGATCGCGCTCGCCAGCTTCTCGATCGCCAGGTCCTGGCCGAACACGACTCGCTTGAGGTCCGCCTCGAGGTTTTCGAGAACGCGCTTGTCGTCGGTCGAGACCGACTTGGGCGGAATCCGCGCCATGGTCGCGACCACCGCCTCGATTTCCTTGACGGTGATGACCTTCTTGCGGCGGCTGGGCGGCACCAGCATCTGCATCGCGCCAACCTCGTCGATCACGTCGATCGCCTTGTC
>DASTZO010000057.1:0-5425 GCA_035764265.1 Sphingomicrobium sp. | reverse complement strand
TTCAAAGCGGCCGCGGCCGACAGCCCGTCGCGCAGCAGAGCGAGGTCGCGTGGCGACCCGCGCTGCGCCGCCAGCCGCGCCAGCGCCCGGGCGAAATCGGGCATCGCCTTCAGAGCGGCGCGCACCCGCTCGCGGCGCAGCGCGTCCGCGTGCAGCCAGCCGACCAGCGCGAGCCGCGCCTCGATCGCGGGCTTGTCGGTCAGCGGCGCGGAAATGTCCTCGGCGAGCAGCCGCCGCCCGGCGGCCGTCTGGCAGCGGTCGATCTCGCCCAGGAGGCTGCCGGCGAGCGTCCCGGACACCGACCGGCAGAGCTCGAGGCTGTCCCGCGTGGCGGCGTCGATCGCGACATGGCTCGACCGGGCGACCCGCCGCGGCGAGTCGAGCAATGTGCCGGTGCCTTTCTGGGTCGCGTCCAGATAGGCCAGCAGCCCGCCGGCGGCGGCGAGCTCGGCGCGCGACGGCGAACCGAGCCCGTCGAGCGTCGCCAGCCCGAAGCGGCGCTTGAGCGCGCGCTCGCCGGCGATGCTGTCGAAGCCGCCCTTGCCGACGGTTGTCCGGACGCCGGGGATCGCGCCGTCGGCGAGGGTCTCCGCCGGCGACAGCCGCGCCAGCTCGGCGGCAAGGTCGCCGGGCCCGCAGGCGATCAGCTCGAACCGCCCGGTCGAGATGTCGGCGGCGGCGACCGCCCATTCGTCGCCCGCCCGGCCGACCGCCGCCAGCCAGTTGGCGGCGCCCGATTCGAGCAGCGCCTCCTCGGTCAGCGTGCCCGGCGTGACCAGCCGGACGATCGCCCGCTCGACCAGCGCCTTGGAGCCGCGCGCCTTGCGCGCCTCGCTCGGGCTTTCGACCTGCTCGGCGATCGCGGCCCGGTGGCCGGCGCGGATCAGCCGGGCGAGATAGGATTCGGCCGAATGGACCGGCACGCCGCACATCGGGATCGGCTCGCCCTCGGATGCGCCGCGCCGGGTCAAGGCGATGTCGAGGCAGGCCGCGGCGACCCTTGCGTCGTCGAAGAACAGCTCGAAAAAATCGCCCATCCGGTAGAACAAAAGCGCTTCGCCGGCCTCGTCCTTGAGGCGCCGGTACTGCGCCATCATCGGCGTCGGTTCGTCGGCTCGGGCCATCGCCAACGTGGTAGCGGCTCCGCGTGACTCTTCCCACACCCTTTGGCTAAAGCCCGCCGCCAGGGAGCAAGGCATGTCCGAGAGCAACGTCAAATTCTCCGAGGCCGAGGCGATCGACTTCCACGCTCGCGGCCGGCCGGGGAAGATCGAGATCATCGCGTCCAAGCCGATGGCGACCCAGCGCGACCTCAGCCTAGCCTACTCGCCGGGAGTCGCGGTGCCGGTGCGTGCGATCGCCGAGGACCCGGGCCGCGCCTACGAGCTGACCGCCAAGGGCAATCTGGTCGCGGTGATCTCCAACGGCACCGCGATCCTCGGCCTCGGCAATCTCGGCGCGCTCGCCGCCAAGCCGGTGATGGAAGGCAAGGCGGTGCTGTTCAAGCGCTTCGCCGACGTCGATTCAATCGACATCGAGGTCGACACCGAGGATTGCGACAAGTTCATCGAATGCGTCGCTTTGCTCGCCCCGACCTTCGGCGGCATCAACCTCGAGGACATCGCCGCCCCCGACTGCTTCGTCATCGAGCAGGCGCTGAAGGAGCGGATGAACATCCCGGTGTTCCACGACGACCAGCACGGCACCGCGATCATCACCGCCGCCGGGCTGATCAACGCCTGCTATCTGACCGGGCGGACGCTTGGCGACCTCAAGGTGGTGGTCAACGGCGCGGGGGCGGCGGCGATCGCCTGCACCGAGCTGATCAAGGCGATGGGGGTGCGCGGCGACAACGTCGTCATGTGCGACCGCAAGGGCGTCATCTACAAGGGCCGCGGCGACGTCGACCAGTGGAAGTCGGCGCACGCCGCCGACACCGACGCGCGGACGCTGGCCGACGCCCTGCACGGCGCCGACGTGTTCCTCGGGCTGTCGGCGGCCGGGGCGCTCAAGCCCGAGATGGTCGCCGGGATGGCCAAAGACCCGATCATCTTCGCGATGGCCAACCCGGACCCGGAGATCACTCCGCCCGAAGCGCGCGCCGCCCGGCCCGACGCGATCATCGCCACCGGCCGCTCCGACTATCCAAACCAGGTCAACAACGTGCTCGGCTTCCCGTTCATCTTCCGCGGCGCGCTCGACGTGCGGGCGACCGCGATCACCGACGAGATGAAGATCGCCGCCGCCAAGGCGCTCGCCGAGCTGGCCCGCGAGGCGGTGCCCGAGGAGGTCGCGGCGGCCTATGGCGGCCAGACCCACAGCTTCGGGCGCGACTATATCATCCCGGCGCCGTTCGACCCGCGGCTGATGGAGGTGGTCGCGTCCGCGGTCGCCGAGGCGGCGATGGCGAGCGGCTGCGCGCAAAAGCCGATCGAGGACATGCGCGCCTACCGCCAGCAGCTGCGGGCGCGGCTGAACCCGACCGTCGCGGTGATGAGCCTCGCCTACGAAGCCGCGCGCTCGAACCCGAAGCGGGTGCTGTTCGCGGAAGGCGAGGAGCCCAACGTGCTGCGCGCCGCGATCGCCTTCAAGGAGGCCGGCTACGGGACGCCGGTGCTGGTCGGCCGCGAGGAGGTGCACGACCTGCTCAAGGGCCTCGGGGTCGAGAAACCGGAAGACTATGAGGTGCTCAACAGCCGCAACTCGCCGCTGGTCGGGCGGGCGGTCGATTACATCTACGCCAAGCACCAGCGCCACGGGCTGCTGCGCCGCGAGGTCGAGCGGATGGTCAACCAGGACCGCAACACGTTCACCGCGGCGATGCTCGCATTGGGTGAGGGCGACGCGATGATCACCGGCACCACGCGCCCGTTCAGCCAGTCGCTGAAGCAGGTGCGGATGGTCATCGACGAGGAGCCGGGCGCGACTCCGTTCGGGGTCAACGTCATCGTCGGCCGGCACCACACGGTGCTGATCGCCGACACCGCGGTGACCGAGCGGCCCGATGCCGAGCAATATGCGGCGATCGCCATGCGCTCGTCCGGGTTTGCCCGCCGGATGGGGCTCGAGCCGCGGGTCGCGTTCATCAGCTACACGACGTTCGGCAACCCGCCCGGGATGCACATCGAGGAGCTGCGCGGGGCGGTGAAGCTCCTCGACGGGATCCATTGCGACTTCGAATATGAAGGCGAGATGGGGCCCGACGTCGCTCTCAACTTCGACATGCAGCAGCGTTTTTACCCGTTCAGCCGGCTGACCGGCCCGGCCAACATCCTGGTCATGCCGGGCCTGCAGTCGGCGAACCTGTCGGCCAAGCTGCTTCGCGAGCTCGGCGGCGAAAGCGTGCTCGGGCCGTACATCCTCGGGCTCGAGCTGCCGGTCCAGATCGCGCCGATGACCGCGTCCGCCTCGGACCTGGTGACCCTCGCGGTGCTCGCCGCGGGGAGCGCGAGGGAGCGCGTTCGGCCGGCCGGCTAGACCGCCCTTCGCCGCAGGCGTAATGACCCGAGTCTCCTCGAGGGGGAGACTCGATATGCTGATAAGCAGGCGGCACCTAGTGGTCGGCGGGGCGGCGATGGCCGGGCTCGCGGCAAGCGCCGGAGCGCGCAAGCTGGTGCCGACATCCGCGCAGGCCCTGGGGCCCTTCTATCCGGTCGTCCGGCCGCGGGACATGGACGCCGATTTGACCCGGGTGCGCGGCGCGAAGGGAGTCGCCCGGGGCGATCCGATCAACGTCATCGGCCGGGTCGTCGACCTTCGCGGGCGCCCGGTCCGCGGTGTCAGGGTCGAGTTGTGGCAGGCCAATGCCGTCGGCCGCTACGACCATCCCGGCGATCACGCCAATCCGGCGGCGCTCGATCCCAATTTCCAGGGCTTCGCGCGCCTGTCGACCGACGGCGACGGCCACTTCAAGTTTCGGACGATCAAGCCGAGCGCCTACAATACGCCGATCGGGATGCGCACGCCGCACATCCATTTCGACATCCACGGGCGGTCCGAACGGCTGGTCACGCAAATGTATTTCCCGGGCGAGCCGCTCAACGAGAAGGACTTCCTCCTGCGCACCGCCGAACCGCGCGAAAGCGTCATTGCCGAGGCGATTCCGCGCCTGTCGGGCGATCCCGGCGCCGCCGCCTTCCACTGGACGGTGGTGCTGGCCTACGGCTGACCCGCCTCGTGGCGCGAAACGGCTAGATCCGCTCGACCGAGCTGATCGGGTCGGCCTCGCGGAGCGCGGCGATGATCGCGTGCAGGTGGGCGAGGTCGTGGACCTCGACGTCGATGTGGAAGGTGTGGAAGCTGCCGTCGCGGTGGACCAGCTGCAAATTGACGATGTTGGCGTGCTTGGAGCCGAGGATTCCGGACATGGCGCCGAGCGCTCCGGGGATGTCGCGCAGGATGACCGCGATCCGCGCCGCCCCGCCGTCCGAGCCCTCGCCCCAGGCCAGGTCCAGCCAGTCGGCGTCGACTCCGCTGGCCAGCGTGTCGCAGCCGATCACATGGACCTCGATCTCCTCGTCCTCGCGGCGCAGGCCGACGATCCGGTCGCCGGGGATCGGGTGGCAGCAGGTGGCGAGGTGGTAGGCGACCCCGGCGGTCAGGCCCTTGATCGAGATCGCGGTGCGCTGGCTGAGCGGCTTGTGGGCGACGTCGCCGCCGGCTGAGCCGGGCATCAGCGCCTCCATCAGCGCCTCGTCGCTGATCCGCTTGCGGGCGATCGCCGCCATCAGCGAATCCTCGTCGTCCAGCTTGAGCTTCTTGAGCGCCCGCTTGAGCGCGTCCTTGTCGAGCATCGCCGGCAGCCGCTCGACGATCTCGTCGTAGATCTTGCGGCCGAGCTCGACGGTTTCCTCGCGCTCCTTGTGGCGGACGAAGCGCCGGACCCCGGCGCGGGCCTTGCCGGTGGCGACGAAGCGAAGCCACGCCGGCTGCGGGTGCTGGGCCTCCGAAGCCAGGATTTCGACCTGGTCGCCGTTCTCGAGGATGGTTCGCAGCGGAACCATTCGGCCGTTGACCTTGGCCCCGACGGTGCGGTCGCCGAGGTCGGTGTGCACCGCATAAGCGAAGTCGACCGGGGTCGCGCCCTTGGGCAGCTGGAACAGCGCGCCCTTCGGGGTGAAGGCGAAGATGCGGTCCTGGTAGATCGCCAGCCGCGTGTGCTCGAGCAGCTCCTCGGCGTCGTGGCTGGCGTCGACGATCTCGATCAGGTCCCTCAGCCAGCCGACCTGGCCGTCGGGCCGCTCGCCCTGCTTGTAGGCCCAGTGCGCGGCGAGGCCGAACTCGTTGAGCCGGTGCATCTCCTGCGTGCGGATCTGCACCTCGACGCGCATCGAGCTCTCATAGATCAGCGTCGTGTGCAGGCTGCGGTAGCCGTTGGTCTTCGGCGTCGAGATGTAGTCCTTGAACCGGCCGGGCACGAACTGCC
>DASTZO010000056.1:0-2977 GCA_035764265.1 Sphingomicrobium sp. | reverse complement strand
GGGTCAGCGCGAAAGAGCCGCTTTCGGGCACGCAGACCTTGTCGGTGCACGCGAGCCAGCGCGCGTCGGCGCGGATCGGGACGCTGCCGCGCGCATCGGGCGGCACCTTCAGCCGCACCAGCACCGCATAATCGCGCTCGTAGACGTAATTCATGAGCCCGGCGATGGTCAGCCGGGTCGGCACCGGGTAGCGCAGCGGCCCGACGGCGAAGCCGGGCGGAAGCGTCCAGTCGACTTCCATCGGCAGGCCGGCGTCGCCGGGGTTGCGCCAATAGCCGTGCCAGCCCGGCCGGGTCCGCATGTCGATCGCCAGCTCGACCTCGCCGCCCGGCGGCGCCGGCCCTTCCGCGACCAGTTGAGGACGGATAGCGTTTTCGCGTGCCTCGGCCAGGGACGGCATGGCCAGAAAGGCGAGCAGGAGCAGAAAGAAGCGAAGCATCACCGTACCGTCATTGCGAGGAGCGAAGCGACGAAGCAATCCATTCCCGGGCTCGCGCCATTGCTGGATTGCTTCGCTGCGCTCGCAATGACGGCGGGGATCAGTCGAGATTGGGCCGCAGCCAGCGCTCGGCAGTCTCGATGCCGACCCCGCGCCGCCGCGCATAATCCTCGAGCTGGTCGCGGCCGATCCGCGCGACACCGAAATACTGGGCGTCGCGGTGGCCGAAATAGAAGCCCGACACCGCGGAGGTCGGCAGCATCGCGTAATTTTCGGTGAGGGTGACCCCGCCGGGCGTTCCGCCGAGCATGTCGAACAGCATCGGCTTCAGGCTGTGGTCGGGGCACGCCGGGTAGCCGGGCGCCGGCCGAATCCCCTGATATTTCTCACGGATCAGCTGCTCGTTGGAGAAATGCTCGTCGGCATAGCCCCAGATCCGGTTGCGGACTTCGGCGTGAAGCACTTCGGCGAGGCTCTCGGCCAGCCGGTCGGCGAGGGCTTTCAGCAGAATGTCCGAATAATCGTCGTTGCCGGCCTTGAACCGCTCGAGATGCGGCTCGAGCCCGTGGATCCCGACCGCGAAGCCGCCGATCCAGTCCTCGCCCTCCGGGTTGATGAAGTCGGCGAGGCACATGTTGGGCCTCCCCTCGCGCTTCTTCACCTGCTGGCGGAGGAAGGGCACGCGCGTCCAGTCGTTGCCCGCGAGAACGAGCACGTCGTCGCCTTCGCGCTTGCAGCGCCACAGGCCGACGGTCGCGCTCGGGGTCACCCAGCGCTCGGCGATCAGCTTCTCGAGCATGTCCTGCGCATCCGCGAACAGGCTCTTGGCGCTCTCGCCGACCACCGGGTCGTCGAGGATCGCCGGGTAGTTGCCGGCCAACTCCCACGCGCGGAAGAAGGGCGTCCAGTCGATCGACGCGCGGAGGTCGCGGAGCGGCCATTCGCCGAACTGGTGGAGGCCCGGGCGCTGCGGCGGCGGCGGCTGCCCGTCGGGGTCGAACGGGAAGGCGTTGGCGCGCGCCTCCTCCAGAGTCGCCAGCTCGCTGTGGCCGCTGCGCTCGCGCGACTTGCGCAATCTGTCATATTCTTGCGCCGTGCTGGCGACCAGCGGCTCGGCTTGCGTGTCGGAGACCAGGCTCGAGGCGACCCCGACCGCCCGGCTGGCGTCGAGCACGTGGATCACCGGCCCGTCGTAGGCCGGGTCGATGCGGAGCGCGGTATGCGCCTTGCTGGTCGTCGCCCCGCCGATCAGCAGCGGCGTCTTGAGGCCCAGCCGCTGCATCTCGCCCGCGACCGTCACCATCTCGTCGAGCGACGGGGTGATCAGCCCGGACAGGCCGATGATGTCGGCTTTGTTGTCGTTCGCCGCCTGGAGGATGTCCTGCCACGGAACCATGACTCCCAAGTCGATGATCTCGAAGCCGTTGCACTGCAGGACGACGCCGACGATGTTCTTGCCGATGTCGTGGACGTCGCCCTTGACGGTCGCCATCACCACTCTGCCCTTGCCCTGGGCGGCGCCGGTCGCCTCCTTCTCCGCCTCGATGAACGGAAGCAAATGCGCGACCGCCTTCTTCATCACCCGCGCCGACTTCACCACCTGCGGCAGGAACATCTTGCCCGAGCCGAACAGGTCGCCGACGACGTTCATCCCGTCCATCAGCGGCCCTTCGATCACCTCGATCGGGCGGGCGAACAAAGCCCTCGCTTCCTCGGTGTCGGCGACGATGTGCGCATCGATGCCCTTGACCAAAGCGTGCGACAGCCGCTCGCCGACCGGCATCGAGCGCCACTCGGCCTCGATCTTCTCCTGCGCGGCGTCGGTGCCGCGGTAGCGCTCGGCGAGCTCGACCAGCCGTTCCGTAGCGTCCCCGCCGTCCTTTGGCCGCCGGTCGAGGATCACGTCCTCGCACGCTTCGCGCAGCTCCGGGTCGATGAGGTCATAGACGTCGAGTTGGCCGGCGTTGACGATGGCCATGTCCAGGCCGGCGGGGATCGCGTGGTAGAGGAACACGCTGTGCATCGCCCGGCGCACCGGCTCGTTGCCGCGGAACGAAAAGCTCAGGTTCGAAAGCCCGCCCGAGATATGGACTCCGGGGCAGCGCGCGCGGATCTCGCGCGCGGCCTCGATGAAGTCGAGCGCGTAGCGGCGGTGCTCGTCGATGCCCGTCGCGACCGCGAAGATGTTGGGGTCGAAGATGATATCCTGCGGCTCGGTCCCGTCGGCGACCAGCAGCCGGTAGGCGCGCTCGCAGATCGCGACCTTGCGTGTCGCCGTGTCGGCCTGCCCGACCTCGTCGAAGGCCATCACCACCGTTGCCGCGCCATAGTCGCGCACCTTGCGGGCGAGCTCCAGGAACGGCCCCTCGCCTTCCTTGAGGCTGATCGAGTTGACGACCGGCTTGCCCGACACGCATTTGAGGCCGGCCTCGATCACGCTCCACTTGGAGCTGTCGATCATCACCGGAACGCGGGCGATGTCCGGCTCGGCGGCGATGCGCTTGAGGAAGATGGTCATCGCCTGCTCTGAATCGAGCA
>DASTZO010000055.1:0-2074 GCA_035764265.1 Sphingomicrobium sp. | reverse complement strand
GTCCTCGGCGCACTCGGCGGCGACGCGCTCGATGGCGTCCCGCGTCTGGAGCACCGCCACCGTGTGCCGGAAGCCCTCCAGGTACAGCTCGAGCGACTTGCGGTCCGCGCCGCGGGTGAACCATGCCGCGAGCTCGTCCGGATCGGTCGTCGGGAGATCCCGATAGCCGGCCTCGCCCGCCAGCTCGAGGACGGTCCGCGGCCGCAGCCCCCCGTCGAGGTGGTCGTGGAGCAGCACCTTCGGCGCGCGTCGCGCCGTCTCCTGGCTCAGCTCGGCGATGGCCATCGTGCCGCGCAGTGTAGCGAGCCGCCGAGCGGGGGTGTGCATCGGGTGTCGGCAACCGGAGGAGCTCGCGGCGCAATGACCGCATTCATTGCGTCTGGCGCACCGAACACGGTCGAATTCGGGCCCGGCCCGCCGGCGTCGGCCGGTCTTCCGCTCCTTGCCGACACCGGATGCAACACCGGAGGGTCAGCCGCTCTCGCCCACCTCGGCGATGCTGCCCATCCCGACGCTCGCCCCATGCGGGTGGCCGCCGAGGCCGCCGGTCGCCGCATCCTTCATCTCGAAGCGCGACGGCGGCGCGGCCGCGGCGTACGACGCGATCGACTCGGGAGTGAGCTGGTAGCCGAACTTGATGGCCGCCACGTTCTCGTCGACGAAGCGGCGCGGCAGCGACTCGCGGATCGAGGCCTCGTCGAAGTCGATGCCTGCCAGGCGCAGCAGCCGCCCCAGCGCGATCATGTTGCCGAACAGCTCCTTGCCGAAGTGCTGCGAGCCGAGCGACGCGAACGGAATCTGCTCCTGGCCCGGCAGCCCGAGCCCCAGGTCGGTGATGACCGTCCTGCCCTGGATGCGGAGGTGCCCCTTGTCGGCCAGCTTGAGCATGATGTCCGCCTCCTCGACCACCGGGTTGGCGATCGGCTCGTCGTCGAAGATGAGGAACGCGTCGGACATCGAGCCGCGCACGCTCGAGTCGTAGACGAACAGGACGGTGACCTCCTTGCCCATGCGGGCCAGGAGCGCGCCCATCACCCCGGCGATCACCCGGACCCCCTGCCCGCCGACCCCGTCGAGCGCGATCTTGGTGCTCAACTCTCGGCACCTGGGGGCAATCCGGTGCTGGCGCGCCGGCCCCGGGCGCATCTCTCAGCTGGTGAGCGCAACCGGGCGGCGCGGCGCTGATCACGCGGGTATCTCCCAGCAGGCGAGAGCTGAGCCCTCGCGGCACCGATAGGCCTCACCTGGTGAGCGTTCATGCCAGCGCCTCGGGGTCGATGCCGGCCTCGCGCAGCGCGTCGTCGAGGGTGATCTCGCGGCTGGCGACGCGCAGCTTCACCTCGCCCGGCAGCTTCGCCATCAGCGCGGCCCGGCGCATCGCCTCGGCGCGCTTCGCTTCCTTCGGGTCCGCCCGGACCGATGGTGGCGCCGCGTCGGCCGCCGTCCGCGGCGCGGCCGGCTGCGTGTCGTCTCCCGGCGCCCCGCCGATCAGGTTGCGCTCCTCGACGGCCGCCTCCGCCTTCTGGGCGTCCAGCTCGCCCTTGCGCTCGGACTCGGGGTCCGCCCCGGTGGCCGACGGCTCGACGTCACCCGGCGGCTGTGGAGTGGCGGCCGGGGCGCTGGCCCCGGTGCGCAGCCATTCGGGGATCTCGAGCCCCGCGCCGGTGAGCGCCTCGACGAGCGTGATCTCGCGCTGCGCGACGCGCATCTTCACCTCGGGCGGCAGCCTGCCCATCAATGCGGCGCGTTCGACCGACTCGGCCCGGCGACGCGCCTTCTCGTCATCGGTGGCCGGCGCCTTCTCGGCCTTCTCGGCCGTCGCGCCGGCCTCGCCGGGCGACTCGGTGGCCGACGCCATCGGTCCGGGCGGCTGCGCCGGCAGCGCCGCCGGGCGCTGCCCATCGGTCTGGTCGTGGCCGTTACGCGCCGGATGCTCGGCCGGGTACACGATCCCGATCTCGAACGGGTTGAGCTGGGTCGCGTCCTTGGCCGCGCGCTTGTACGTCTTGCGGTAGAAGGTGAGCATGTCGTTGGCGTTGCCGAAGCCGATGCGGCGGCCGTTGTTCTCGATGCA
>DASTZO010000054.1:0-3106 GCA_035764265.1 Sphingomicrobium sp. | reverse complement strand
GGAAAAGGCAGGGCTGGCGCTTGAAAAGGGTCGTGAGGACCTGGCCCGCGCTGCGCTCGCCGAAAAGCAGAAGGCAGCTGAAATGGCCGAGGGACTTCATGCAGAGATCAGCCAGATCGAGCAGGTCCTGCGCGGCTATGAGGCGGATATCGCCCGCCTGCAGGCCAAGCTGGCCGAAGCCCGGGCCCGCCAGAATGCGATCGCTTCGCGGTTCGAGAGCGCGATGACCCGCGCCCGCACCAGCGAGTTGCTTCACGGCAGCCGGACCGAAGAAGCGTTCGCCAAGTTCGAGTTGCTCGAGCGCCGCGCCGACTTCGCCGAAGGACGCGCCGATGCGCTGGCCCTGGCCGGTCCGAAAAGCCTTGAGGAAGAGATTGCCGAGCTTCGGTCCGCCGACAATGTCGAGGCCGAGCTGGAAGCGATGAAGGCCGCGCTGTCGGCCCGGAATTGAAGAGAAGGAAAACGGGGAAATGAACAACCGCTATTCGCTTAACCGTCGCGACAAGAAACTGGCCGGCGTCTGCTCGACCATCGGCGACATCTTCAACATCGACCCGACCTTCATCCGCATCGGCTTCGTCGCCGCGGTGTTCCTGATCAGCTGGGAAGTCGCGCTGGTCACCTACGCCGCGCTCGGCATCTATTTCTCGATCGAGCGCAAGCGCGAGGTCGACGCCGGCGTCCTGGGCCGGCGGCGCAGCGAGTTCGAGCGCATGGGCGACGCTCCGAAGGTTCGCCCGTCGGTTCACGCGATGCGCACCGAGCTCGACGAGACCGACCGCCGGCTGATGGCGATCGACGATCACCTTGCAACCCCGAACCATGAGCTGGCGCGCGAGATCGACGCGCTGCGGGAGGAGAAGTGATGGACCCTCTGTCTATCGGGCTGCTGGCCGCGGGCATTTTCGCGGCGCTTGGGATGGCGAGCATGGCCGCGCTCAAGGGCTGGCAGGGCTGGCTCGAGCTGAAGCGCTTCGAGTTGACCCACGGCAATGCCGACAAGGCGCTGCCGCCGGCGACCGGGCGAATCGAGCTAGCCGACCTTCGCGAGCGAGTCCGCAAACTGGAGGCGATCGCCGCCGGCATCGACCTTTAAGCCACCAAGCCACCGCCGCTCCCGCGCTCCCCAGGCGAAGCGGCCGCGCGGCCCGGGATTTCCCCCTCCCGGGCTGCGCCTTCGTTTTTCGACAGGCTGCACCGCCCGGGCGACGGTTCGCCCGCCCAAACCCGCTTCCGTGATTGTGCTGTTATAATGTATCGCGTAACGGGCCGCGAGCCACCCCTTGGGAGATACACTTGAGCGCGATCGCCGCCCTTCTTCTGTCGACCAGCGTTTCGGCCGTGCAGCCGGAAGAGACAGCTGCGCCGCCCTCCCCGCCAGCCGCCCAGCAGGGTCCGCAGGCGCCCCCACCGCATTCGGTCCACGAGGGCCACGAGGGCGAGATCGTCGTCATCGGCCGCTATGTCCGCGAGCTCGACCTTCTCGCCGGCAAATCGGTGCTCGAGGGAGAGCAGCTCCAGCGGGACGTGCGGACCCAGATCGGCGAATCGCTGACCAAGCTGCCGGGCGTGTCCGCCACCTCCTTTTCGCCCGGTGCGTCGCGGCCGGTGCTGCGGGGCTTCCAGGGCGAGCGGATCCGGGTGCTCACCGACGGGATCGGCTCGATCGACGTGTCGAACACCTCCGCCGACCATGCGGTGACGATCGACCCGCTGACGGCCGAGCGAATCGAGGTTCTACGCGGCCCCGCGGTGCTGCTGTTCGGCGGGCAGGCGATCGGCGGCGCGGTCAATGTCATCGACCGGCGCATTCCGCACGTGGTGCCGGAGGAGGGCTATCATATCGACGCGATCGGCGGCCTCGGCTCGGCCGCGGACGAACGATCGGCCGGCGCGGCGGTCGATGTCGCCCTCGGCGCAAGCGGCCTGGTGCTCCATGTCGACGGCACGCTGCGGAAGACCGACGACCTTCGCGCCGGCGGCTACGTGCTGTCGCCGCAGCTCCGCGCCGAGCAGTTCGCGATCGCCGAGGAAGAGCTCGAGGAGGGCCATGTCGAAGAGTCCGAGGAAGCCCTCGAGCTCGCCGGCTTGCGCGGCGAGATCCCCAACAGCGCGACCGAGCAGAAGAGCGGCGGGATCGGCCTGGCGCTGATTCGCGACCGCTTCAGCATCGGCGGATCGATCAGCCTGTTCGACAGCAAGTACGGCGTCCCGTCGCGTCCCGGCGCCGAGCACCACCATGGCGAGGAGGGCGAGGAGGGCGAAGAGGAGAGCGAGGAGGAAGAACATGGCGACGCGCCGGTCTCGATCGACCTGCGCCAATGGCGGGGAGACCTGCGGGCCGAATACGAACTCGAGCAGGGCTTCCTCGACCGCGTCCGGCTCCGGATCGGCGCGGCCGACTACGAGCACACCGAGTTCGAGGGCGACGAGGTCGGGACCGTCTTCAAGTCGGAAGGGCTCGAAGGCCGGCTCGAGTTCGTCCAGCGCGACCGCGACGGCTGGCGCGGCGCCAGCGGCGCGCAATATTTCCGGCGCGACTTTAGCGCGGTCGGCGCCGAGGCCTTCCTGCCGCCGAACAAGACCAGCCAGCTCGGCCTGTTCACGCTCCAGGAATTCGCGATCGGCAAGGTCGGAGTCGAGGCTTCGGCTCGATACGAGCACAGCGGCGTCAATTCCGACGATCTCGGAATCGAGCGCAACTTCAACGCTTTGTCGGCGGCGCTGGGCGCGTCTTACGAGCTCGCCTCCCAGGTCAAGACGGGCTTCAACCTGTCGCGGACCGAGCGCGCGCCTTCGGCCGAGGAGCTGGCCTCCAACGGGCCGCACATCGCCACCCAGGCCTTCGAGGTCGGCGACCCTGATCTGAAGAAGGAAAGGAGCCTTGGCGCCGAGGCCTATTTCCGGGTCGACCGGTCCAATGTCGAGCTCAGCCTGACCGCGTTCGCCAATTGGTTCGACGATTTCATCTTCGAAGCCGCGACCGGAGAGGAGCAGGACGAGCTGCCCGTCTTCCAATATTTCCAGCGGGACGCGACCTATTACGGGTTCGAGGCTGAAGCTTCGGCGACCCTATTCCGCGCGGGACAGTTCAAGTTCGTCGGCG
>DASTZO010000053.1:0-10618 GCA_035764265.1 Sphingomicrobium sp. | reverse complement strand
GTGACCCAACCAGCGGTCGGGCAGCCGCTGACAGATTTGGGAACCAGTGGGGATACAAGCCATGATGAACATTCTTCGTACCACGGCGGCGGTTGCCGCTCTGGCTCTGACCGCCGCTCCGGCGCTCGCTGCGCCGGTCGGACCGGACCGCAACGCGACCGCCACCGCGCGGATCGTCAAGCCGCTCGTCCTGACCTGGGAGCAGGACCTCGACCTCGGCACCATCCTGTTGTCGGGCGCCGGCGCCTGGACCGGCGCGGTGGTCGGCGTTTCGCAGGCCGGAGTGCTGAGCTGCGCCAACACCAACGTCACCTGCTCGGGCGCCGTGCAGGCGGCGCGCTACAACGTCGCCGGCACGCAAGGCCAGGTGGTCAACATCACCGCGCCGAACGTCACTCTGGTCAACCAGAACGACAACACCCAGACGCTGCTGATGACCGTCAGCAGCCCGGGCACGGTGACTCTCTCCAACTCGGGCGCTCCGGGCAACGACTTCAACCTCGGCGGCTCGATCTCGGTGAGCTCGACGACGCTCGACGGAGTCTATCTCGGCACGTTCAATGTGACCGTCGACTATTGATCGTTTGAAGTTCGCGGTTCCCGCCAGGGAACGGCCAGTGGGAGGGGTCGCCGGCAACGGCGGCCCCTTTTCCTTGCGCGGACGCCCCCGCTCCCCCGCTCGGCCACCACCGTCCCGTCGTGAAGAATTGCCGTTGAACCCGGATGGTTGACCGAAAATCAACCATTACGGAGGCAAGACGGGGCGACCGCTCCACAATGGAGCAAATTCGGGGATCGCCACGATGAAGTTTCCAGTTCCTGCCGGGCCGGCCGCGGCGCTGCTCGCACTCACGCTTTCCACCGCGTCCGGGCCCGCGTCGGCGGGCATCGGCGACCTGCTGGTCGCACCGACCCGGCTGGTGCTCGACGGCCGCAAGGGCGCCGAGGTGATCCTCAACAATGTCGGCGACGAGCCCGCGACCTACCGGATCTCGGTCGAGTTCCGGCGCATGACCCCCGACGGCGGCCTGGTCGACGTCGACCAGCCGAGCGCCGAGGACAAGCTCGCCGAGGAAATGATCCTCTACGCTCCGCGCCGGGTGACCCTGGCGCCGCACCAGCCGCAATCGGTGCGGGTGTCGGCCCGCGCGCCGCAGGGCCTTCCCGACGGCGAATACCGCGTCCATCTGCTGTTCCGGGCGATCCCGCCGGCCAGGCCGGTGGCTGCCCAGCCCTCCGAGGCCCCCAAGGGCGTGCGCTTCGCTTTGACCCCGGTCTACGGGGTGACCATCCCGGTGATCGTGCGCTTCGGCAACCTGTCGGCCAAGGCGGGGATCGCCAACGTCCATCTCGAGACCAGGGACGGCAAGCCGGCCGTGGCGCTCGACCTCAGCCGCTCGGGCGACCGCTCGACCTTCGGCGAGGTCCGGGTGCTCAAGCCCGGGGTCAAGCAGCCGATCGCCGTCCAGAAGGCGGTCGCGGTCTACAAGGAAGTCACGACCCGCAAGGTGTCGATCCCGGTCAACGAGGAATTCAAGGGCGCCCTTAGCGGCCCGGTCACCGTCCAGTACGTCGAGACCTACGACGACGGCTCGCGGACCATCGCCGAAACCCGCGCGGTGCTGCGCTAGTCCGGGACGGAGGCAAGGGACCCCAAGCCCATGCGCCGCGGCCGCAACTGGCTGAGCGGGCTGGCGATGCTGGCGGCGCTGGGCGGCGCCGGCGCGGTCGGCGCCGCGGCGTCGATCGCGGCGGTTTCGGCCGGCGACGGCTGGACCGCGCACCCCGACGAGCAATTCCTGCTCGACGTCCGGATCCGCCAGCATCGGCTCGGCGAGGGGGTGCGCGCCTACAATGCGCCCGAGGGCCCGTGCATCCTCCTGGGCGACTTCCTGACCACGCTCGACGTGCCGATGACGATCGACCTGGCCGCCAAAAAAGCCGCGGGCTGGGCGTTCAGCGAGAAAAACCGGATCGTCATCGACTTGCCCGCGCTCCGGGCGAGCTACGGAGCCAAAAGCGAGCCGATCGCCCCCGGCACCGTGCGCGAGACCCCCGACGGCTGGCGCGTCCAGGGGCCGGCACTGACCCGCTGGTTCGGGATCGGAGTCCGGCCGATGACCTCGGGATCGGTGCTGCTGCTCGAATCGCAGGCCAAGCTGCCGGTCGAGCTCGCGGCCGAGCGCCAGCAGCGCGCCGCCCAGCTCAAGCCGGCCCGGTTCGACCTCGCGGCCCTGCCGCAGGTGCGCCTGCCGTACCGGATGTGGCGCGCCCCGGCGCTCGACTTCGTCGTCAGCGGCGGCGTCACCTACCGCGCCGGCGACGGCGTCAAGGTCGACCGCCGCACCTCGGTCACCGCCGCCGGAGAGATCGCCCGCCTGTCCTACGACGCCCAGCTGTCGACCAACGACAAGGGCATCCCCAACAATTTGCGGCTGCGCGCCTACCGTTCCGACCCCGACGGCGGGCTGCTGGGGCCGCTGAACGCGACCCATTTCGGCCTGGGCGACGTCGCCGGGCTCGACAGCCGGCTGACCGGCACGGCGGCCAGCGGCCGCGGCGCGGTCGTCACCAACCGGCCGCTGTTCCAGCAGACCGCGTTCGACCGCACCCGCTTCGAAGGCGATTTGCCGAGCGGCTGGGACGCCGAGATCTACCGCAACGGCGAGCTGCTGGCCTTCGCCAAGCCGACTGCGGACCAGCGTTATCTGTTTGACGACGTTCAGCTTCTTTACGGCGAGAACCGGATTTCCATCATCCTCTACGGGCCGCAGGGCCAGGTCCGGACCCGCGAGGAGCTGATCAACGTCGGCCAGGACAATGTCCCGGCCGGCAAGACCTGGTACTGGGCCGGCGCCAACCAGCCGGGGCGCGACGTCGCCTCGCTCGAGCGCCCGCCCGACGAAGTGCTTCAGCCCAGGGCGCAGGCCGCGCTGTCGGTCGAGCACGGGATCGACGAGCGCACCTCGGTCGGCGCGCTGGCACGGATGATGCTGGTCGACGACGAGCGGCTGAGCTTTCTCGAGGGCACGGTCCGGCGCTCGATCGGCTCGGCGCTGGTCGAGGTCGGGATTGCCGGCGAAAGCTCGGGCGGCAAGGCGGCCCGGGCCCAGCTCTTGGCCAAGTTCGGCAAGCTCAACGTCAGCGCCGAGGCTGTTGCTGCGAATGATTTTCATTTGCGTGGCCAGCGGCCGGTCAGCCTGCGCGAATACCGGCTGGCGCTCGACGCGCCGCTGCGGCTCGGGCGGATCGTCGTCCCCGCGCACGCCGACATGCACCTGACCGACCGGCTCGACGGCACCAAGCAGCTCGAAGCGGCGGCCCGGCTGGCGGCCAACATCGACCGCTTCAACCTCGCCACCGACCTTCGCTACCGCAAGCAATATTTGCGCTCGGGGCCGGCGCCGCCGGGCGAGCTCAACCTGGCGCTGATCGGCGCCGGCCGGGTCGGCGCCGTCCGGCTGCGCGGCTCGACCAGCTTCGACATCGCCCCCGGGGCCCGGTTCCGCTCGGCGGAGCTGTCGGCCTATTGGTCGGCGTCGGAACGGACCGACTGGGAGGGGGCGCTGGTCTACGATGCCGCCGCCGGGCGCGGCCGGGCGCGCGTCACGCACGTCCGGCGGCTCGATTCGATGGCGGTGGCGGTGACCGGCGAGGCGGCCAGCGACGGCTCGCTGGCGCTCGGCCTCAACCTCAACTTCTCATTGGACCCGGGCGGCGGGTTCAAGCTGTCGCGCCAGCCGCTCGCCGCCGCGGGCGCGGTCAACGCGCGGGTCTACCGCGATCTCAACGACAATGGGATCCGCGATTCCGGAGAGCCGCTCGAGAAAGGGGCGCTGATCACCACCGGCCGCCGGCTGTCCGAAAAAGCCACGGATTCCAACGGCTCGGTGCTGGTCGGCGGGCTTGCGACCTACACCCCGGTCACCGTCGGGGTCGACGAGACCAGCCTGTCCGACCCGATGCTGGTGCCGAAAAAGGCGCTGCAGGTGGTGGTTCCGAGGCCCGGAGTTCCGGCCAATGTCGAGATCGGCCTGGTCGGCGGCGGCGACGTCGAGGGCGCGATCGTCAAGAGCGGCGGGCTCGGCTTTGAAGGGCTCGACCTCGAGCTGGTCGATGCCGCCGGCAAGACGATCGCCATCGCCCGCACCGACCTCGACGGCTTCTTCCTGTTCGAGCGCGTGCCCTATGGCGACTATCGGATCCGCCTGTCGAAGGACACCGCCGAAGCGACCGGCCTGGCGTTCGACCTCGGCGTCCAGGTCAGCGTCAGCGCGGCGAAATCGATCGTCCGCCTCGGCTCGATCCACGTCGAGCCCCCGCCGCGCATCGCCTCGCTCGAATAACCCCCGCCACAGTCGTCTCGCACGACTTCATGCCCTAGTTCCACCGAATGGCCGCGCCTTCCCGTCGGAAGCGCGCCGCGCCTCCCCGCGTCTAGGGCACGCGCCTGCCCAGCCCATGCGCCGCCCGGGGCCTTTCGAACTGCCAAGGATATTGTCGCTAATGCGTCGCAAGTGCGAAAGGGATCGCCGCCGGGAGCCTGAAGGGATGGTGCGGTCGAGAAGACTCGAACTTCCACGGCCTTTCGGCCACAGCGACCTCAACGCTGCGCGTCTACCAGTTCCGCCACGACCGCACGTCATGAAGAGCTTGGCGGCGACCAGCCGCCGACTGGCGAGGCGCGGCGTCTAGCAAAGGGCTCCAGGGCAGGCAATGCCGCCCGATTCGTCCCCCTGCGGGACAGGAGGTTAAGACCGCCTTTACCATTTGGGCCGTCGGGCGTTACGCGTCCGGGATGGTCATTTTCGCCTCGCTGGCACTGGCAACGGCCGCGCTCGCCGTCCCCCTAGAGCGGGTCGAGCCGCAAGCCATGGCGCCGGTGCGCCAGGCGCGGGCGACGGTGACCATCCTTCCCGCCGCGCGGCTGCATTTTTCGGACATCGAGCGCGAGCGGCCGGCTTTGTTGCGCGACAGCGTCGTCCGAGCCGCCGACGGGACGGCGGAGAGGCTCAGGCTGGTCGAGTTCGAATAAGGCTCAGGTCTTTACCGAGCCCAGGGTGATGGTCAGCTCGTCGCCGCCCGCCGGCACGTTGACCTCGGCGCTGTTGAAGGTCGCGCTGGCGCCCGGCGGAAGAGTCCGCGCCGGCGGAGCGATGGTCCAGCTGTAGACCAGTTCGCCGGTCGCGCTGCGCAACTGGGCGCGGATCGGCGGCACGTCCTGCTTCTCGTCGGTCGGGTTGATCACCCGGCCGCTGACCGCGAGCAGCTCGTTGCCGCTGGCCAGCTTCTGGCGGTCGCTGTGGGTCATCATCAGCTGCAGCGGGGTTTCGCCGGCGCCGGCGATTCCGACCCGCTGCTTCCACTCGGCCGGCGCCAGGAACCAGAAGGCCGCGGCCAGTGCGGCGATGGCCAGCGCGATGAGCAGCACCGTCAGCAGCGGGCTGCGCCGCCGCGGCGCCTCCTCGGGCTCGTAGCGGAACGGGCGGAAATCGTCGTCGACCGCCTCTTCGACGGGTTCCGCCGGGGCCGGCTCCTCGGCCGGCGGGACCGGCGCTGCGGGAGCCGCTTCGACCAGCCCGTCGGCGGGCGGCGCGACCGGCTCGACGGGCGCGTAGCTGGCGGCCTCGGCCTGCTCGTCGGAGCGGGCGTCCTCGCCATATTCGCCAGCCTCTGCGGCCGGGGCCTCCGCCGCCGCATCCTCGGCGGCGAGCGCCGCTTCCTGGTAGGCGCGCTCTTCGGCCTCGGGGCCGGTGCGCGGCTCGATCAGCGCCGCCTCGGCGATCGTCTCCTCGTCCTCGGCCGGAGTCTCGGCGGGCTCGGGGTCCTGGTGCCAGCTGTGCTTGCACGACGCGCAGCGCACCTGGCGCCCCTGCGGCGGGATCGCCCCGTCCTTCACCACATATTGGGTGCCGCACGCCGGGCAGGTGAGGATCATCAGCAAGAGCCCTTATCGGGTCGACCAACGCTCGATAAACAGGAATGCGGGGGCATTGGCAAGGCGGCGAGGGCTGTGCGACAAGCGCGGCGTGAGCGGGCCACTGAGCGGGAGGGGATCGGGCGCTGTCGGCGATCGTCGAATTCGATAGCGTAGGGCTGCGCTACGGCACCGGCGCCGAAGTGCTGCGCGACCTCGATTTCCGGCTCGGCCGCGGCGGCTTTTATTTCCTCACCGGCCCGTCGGGCGCCGGCAAGACGTCGCTATTGAAGCTGCTCTACCTCGCCCAGCGCCCGACCCGCGGGCGGATCCAGCTGTTCGGCGAAGAATTGTCGGACGCGCCGCGCGATTCCCTGCCGAGCTTCCGGCGCCGGATCGGGGTGGTGTTCCAGGACTTCCGGCTGATCCGCCATCTGTCGGCGTTCGACAATGTCGCTCTGCCGCTGCGCATCGCCGGCAAGGGCGAGGCCGAGGTCGAGGGGCCGGTCCGCGAGATGCTCGCCTGGGTCGGGCTCGCCGACCGGGCGAGCGCCAGGCCCGCGACCCTGTCGGGCGGCGAGCAGCAACGCGTCGCCATCGCCCGGGCGGTGATCAGCCACCCCGAAATCCTCGTCGCCGACGAGCCGACCGGCAATGTCGATGCCGAGATGGCGCAGCGCCTGCTGCACCTGTTCACCGCCTTGAACCGGCTCGGGACGACGGTGGTGGTGGCGACCCACGATCTCGGGCTGATCGCCGCGACCCCGGAGGCGCAGATGGTGCGGCTCGAGAACGGCTCGATGGTCGACCCGACCGGCGCGCTCCGGCATCCTCCCGAGAGGCGCTCTTAATGCTCGACTGGCTGTTCGCCTCGCCGGCCGAGCGCCGGCTGCTCCCTGGGGGCCGGTTTCGCGGGCCGACTCCGTTCGTGATCGCGATCATGACCTTCGCGATGATGACCGTCGCCGCGGCCGGGCTGGCCTTGTCCAACGCCGCCGGGCTGGTCGCCGAGGGCATCGAGAACCGCTACGCGGTGCAGGTCCCGCCGGGAGAGAGCATGCTTCCGCGGGCGCTCGATGCGGCCCGCTCGGCGCGCGGGGTGCTGAAGGTGCAGGCCGTTCCCGAAGCCGAGATGCGCAAGACCCTCGAACGCTGGCTGGGGCCGGCCGGGGCCGACGCCCGGCTGCCGGTGCCGGCGCTGGTCACGCTCGACGTCGCCGGCGACGCGGACCTCGCCGCCATCGCCGCCCGGATCGAGGCCGCGGCCCCGGGCGCGCGCTTCATCGCCCACCGCGAGAAGCTCGAGCCGGTGCTGCGCGCGATCCGGGTGCTGCAATGGCTGGCGCTGGCGCTGGTCGCGCTGATGGCGGCGGCGGCCTCGGCGGCGGTGGTGCTCGCCGCCCGCGGGGCGCTCGACACCCACCGCTCGACCATCGAGGTGATGCACGGCATCGGCGCCACCGACCTCCAGGTCACCCATCTGTTCCAGCGCAAGATCGCGCTCGATTCGCTCGCCGGGAGCATCGTCGGGGCGATCGCCGCCGGGCTGGTGCTGGTGCTGCTCGCCGGCGGCGGAGCGGCGTTCGCCGGCGACCTGATGGGCACGACCCCTCTTGGCGGCAGCGACCTCGTCGTCCTCGCGCTCCTGCCGCTGGCGCTGGTGGTGCTGGCGACCTGGGTCGCCCGGACCGCGGTCCTGGCGGCCCTCCGGACGGCGACATGATCGTCCGCGCCGGCTCGCTGGTCCTGCTGCTCTACGCGCTCGGCTTCATCCTGTTCACCGTGACCCTCGGCAAGCCCGCGGCGAGCGATTCCGGGCGCACCGACGCGATCATCGTCATCACCGGCGGAAGCGGCCGGATCGAGCACGGCATCGACGTCCTCGAGGACGGCCGGGCGAAGCGGCTGCTGGTCGCCGGCGCCGACCCGGCGGTGACCAAGAGGGATCTGATCCGGCGTCTGCGCGGCAACGGCCGGCTGGTCCATTGCTGCGTCGACCTCGGCAGCGAATCAGTCGACACCCGCTCCAACGCCGAGGAAGCCTCGCGCTGGCTCGCCAGGCACCGCTACCGCTCGTTCCGGCTGGTCACCAGCGACTGGCACATGCGCCGCGCCCGCTACGATTTCCGCGAGGTGCTCGGCGACCAATACCGGATCGTGCCCGACGCGATCCGCACCGAGCCGCACTTCATGACCCTGTTCGGCGAGTACAACAAATATGTGCTCCGCCGGCTCGCGGTGCTGCTCGACATCTGATGCATCGCCTGCGCTCGCTGCTGTTCGTCGCCGCATTCTACCCGGCGACCCTGCTGTTCATCGCCGCCGGGCTCGGAGCGGGCCTGTTCAGCACCCCGGCGATGCTCGGAGTGGTCCACGGCTGGGCGCGCTTCCACCACTGGCTCGCCGAGCATGTGCTCGGAATCCGCACCCGGGTGGAGGGCGCGATCCCGCCGGGCCCCTATCTGATCGCGGCCAAGCACCAGTCGATGTTCGAGACCATCGAGATGGTGCTGATCGCCCGAACCCCGGTGATCGTCCTCAAGCGCGAGCTCGCCGACCTGCCGTTGTTCGGGCGCATGACCCGGCGGTACGGAATTATCCCGGTCGACCGCGAGGCCGGCGCCCGGGCGCTTCGCGAGATGCTGGCCGGGGCCAGGAGGGCGGCCGCGACCGGGCGGCCGGTGATCATCTATCCCGAAGGGACGCGCGTGGCGCCGGGCGAGACCCCGCCCCTGCGCGCCGGGTTCGCGGGCCTGTACCGGATGCTCGGACTGCCGGTGGTGCCGGTCGCGCACGACAGCGGGCATCTGTTCGGGCGCGGCCTCGACAAGCGCCCCGGAACCGTCCGCTTCCTGGTCGGCGACGTGATCCCGCCGGGCCTCGGGCGCGAGGAGATCGAGGCCCGCGTCCACGCGGCGATCAACGCGCTCGAGCGCTCAGTGCCTTAGCTGCGCTCCGAGCTTTGCGGCCGCCGCGACGATTCGCTTGGACAGTGCGGCGATCTCCTCGTCGGTGAAGCTCCGGTCCGTCGGCTGGAACGTCACCTCGACCGCCAGCGACAGGCCGTCGCGGGTCTCGAAGCGGTCGAACAGCCGCGCATCGGCGATCGCGACCTTGTCGGCGCCGCGGACCGCTCGGACCAGCGCCTCGGCGGCAAGGTCGGCCGGAACAAGGAAGGCGAAGTCGCGGGTGACGGGCTGCAGCGCCGGCGGAGCGAAGGCGGCACGCGCTCGGCCGCTCGGGCGCCCCTGCGGCACCGCATCGAGGTAGATTTCCGCCGCCACCGTCCCGGGCGGAGCGTCGAGCTGGGCGACCAGCCGCGGGTGCAGCTCGCCGAACGCCGCCAGCACCGACTTGGGCCCGAGCCGCAGGGTCGCCGACTTGCCCGGGTGCCAGGTCGGCCCGGCGTCGGGGAACAGCTGCAAATTGCCGGTCGGGGCGCCCGCCGCCTCGAGCAGCGCCAGCGCCTCCGCCTTGGCGTCGAACGCGTCGAAGCCCTGCGCCTTGCCGGTCCGCCAGCCACGCGGCCGCTTCTCGCCGGCGAGCAGCAAAGCGACGGTCGGGTGCTCGGAGTCGCCCAGGTAGCGGCGGCCGACCTCGAACAGCCGCACCGACGACTGGCCGCGGTCGATGTTGCGGCGCGCGGCGCCGATCAGGCTCGGCAGGAGCGAGGGCCGCATCACCTTCATCTCCTCGCTGATCGGATTGACCAGCCGCCAGTCGGCCGGGCCGAACGCGGCCGCTTCCGCTTCCGAGATGAAGCTCCAGGTGACCGCTTCGTCGAGCCCGCGAGCGGCCGCGGTCCGGCGCACCCGCCGCTCGACCAGCTGGGCGCGGGTCGCGGTCGGGTGGGCAACCCCCGGCGCGCGCTCCAGCGGGGTCGACGGAACGGCATCATAACCGTGGATCCGGGCGATCTCCTCGACCAGGTCGGCGGGGCCGTCGATATCCGGCCGCCAGCTCGGCACCGTCGAATCCTCGCCGTCGAAGCCGAACCCGAGGTTGGCGAGGATCGCGCGCTGCCGCTCCTCGGGCACGTCGATTCCGCCGAGCGTCCGTGTCCGCTTCGGATCGAACCGCACCCGCTTGTCCGCGACCGGCGGCTGGCCCGCGCGGATCACCTGCGACGGCTCGCCGCCGCAGACGTCGAGGATCAACCCGGTCAGGATCGCCAGCCCGTCGTCGAGGAAGGCCGGGTCGACGCCGCGCTCGAACCGGCTGCGCGCGTCGCTGGCGAGGCCGAGCGCCTGGCCGGTGCGGGCGATCCGGGCGGGATCGAAATAAGCGACCTCGAGCATCACGTCGGTGGTTTCGGCGGTGACCCCCGATTCCTCGCCGCCCATGATCCCGCCGATGTCGTGGACTCGCTCGTCGTCGGCGATCACGGTCATCGACCGGTCGAGCGGATACTCCTTGCCGTTCAGGGCGAGCACGGTCTCGCCGTCGCGGGCGGGGCGGGCGACCAGGCCGCCGGCGAGCCTGGCGATGTCGTAGGCGTGGCTCGGCCGGCCGAGGTCGATCATCACATAATTGGTGATGTCGACCAGCGCCGAGATCGGCCGCTGCCCCGCGGCCTCGAGCCGGCGCCGAATCCACTCGGGCGACGAGCCGTTGCGCAATCCGCGGATCGCCCGGCCGTAGAAAGCCGGGCAGCCTTCCGGGTCCTCGATCCGGATCGGGACCGGGCTTTCGAAGCTTCCC
>DASTZO010000052.1:0-2157 GCA_035764265.1 Sphingomicrobium sp. | reverse complement strand
GGGGTGACCTCGGGCGACGGCCGGAGCCTGAGGTCGACCCGCGCGACATAGCCGTCGGCGGTCCGCTTCTGCAGGATCTCGATCATCCGCCGCGCGACCCGCACCGCCGCCTCACCGGCATCGTCGCGCTCGCGCCTCGGCAGCGCGATCGGATCGAACAGCAGCAGCAGGTCGACGTCCGACGAATAATTGAGCTCGCGGCTGCCCAGCTTGCCGAGCGCGATCACCGCGAACCCGGTCGGCCCGGCATCCGCGACCCGCTCCCCGATCGCGGCCGCGAGCGCCCGGCCGATCGCCTGGTCGGCGAAATCGGACAGCGTCCGCGTCACTTCCTCGAGCCCGAGCTCGCCCGCGAGGTCGCCGAGCGCGATCGTCAGCGCCAGCCCGAGCCGCGCTCGGCGGAGCTCGACCTCGACCGGGCCGTCCCCTTCCGCCAGCGCCGCCGCGACCGCCGCTCGGCTGCCCTGCTCGAGGAAGCAATCGCCGAGCTCCGGCCGCCCTTCGAGCGCCTCGCGCAGGAACGGCGAAAAGCGGCGCGCGCGCTCCATCGCGCCGTTCCGACTGTCGCTGCCGATCGCCCTGGTCATCGCCCCTTTTGCCCCGTTCCCGCCCTGTAACGGACGAAACTTCCACGCCGCGGCGTCGTTACCCCCATGTGAAGTCAGAAGGTGAACACTTGACGGCGGCGGCAATGAACATGGATCGGAGGATCATCCGAGTCGACATTCCGCCCGCTCACGCCGGCATTACCGCCGCGCTCCGCCGAGCCTTCGAAGCGGCGGCGGTGGAGCCGTGCGACCGCGATTTCGCCGAGCTCCTGCGCCAGCTCAACTGACGGCCTAGCGGTCGCGGCTGAGCTCGTCGACCTGGCCCATGATCATTTGCAGCGCGGATTTGTTGGGGTCCGAGCGGTGCTGGCGCCGCGACGGCATCTTGCCGCTCGACAGCAGCGTTTCCAGGGCGACCCGGCCGCGGGCCACCCGGCTCTTGATCGTCCCGACCGCGCAACCGCAGATTTCCGCCGCTTCCTCATAGGCAAAGCCGCCGGCTCCGACCAGGATCAGCGCCTCGCGCTGCGGCTGCGGCAGGTGCATCAGGGCGCGCTGCATGTCGCCCAGCTCGATGTGGCGGTCCTGGCTCGCCGGGGCGGCCAGGATCCGGGCCGCGGTGATCTCGTCCCACTCGCCCTTGAACCGGGCCCGGCGCATCTGGCTCAGGAACAGGTTCCTGAGGATGATGAAGGTCCAGGCGCGCATGTTGGTGCCGGCCTGGAAGCGCTTGCGCGCCGCCCACGCCTTCAGCAGCGTTTCCTGGACGAGGTCGTCGGCGAGGTCGCGGCTTCCGGACAGCGAGCGCCCGAACGCGCGCAAGTGGGGAATTACCGCGCCGAGCTGGTCCTTGAACTCGGGATCGGACAGCGGGACGGGGTTGGCCCGCGCATCCAAGACCGCTTCGTCGTCCTGAGATTCCTCGTCGGCCACTAAGCCCCCACCGGTTTGAAGCGCGCCGCGGAGCGGCTCTTTTGAGACCCTAGCACCATCGGACATTGCGCCAGAATGTATGGCTCAACCGGCGACGAACAAGATGATCGCGAACAGCACGATCACCAGGCCGGTGCCAATCGCCAGCACATAGCGGGTCATGTGGGGGGTCGCTCCGGCCCGCGCCTCGGTGGTCGTCACATGCTGTTGGTCGTCTTCGGCCATTATGCTCTCGTCACGAATGGAACTTGCGGAGGCCAACGCGCCCCGCAAGGCCATGTTCCGTCGGCTGAAATTCGCAGGCCGCGCCCGGCCCGCGGGGGTCGGGTGCTAGGCTGCCGGAACCGTCGCGGCGTCGAAGAACAGCGCCTGGGCGATCGCCGCCTTGACCGTCGAGCGCTGGAACGGCTTGGTGATCAGGAAGGTCGGCTCGGGCCGAGTTCCAGTCAGCAGCCGCTCGGGGAACGCGGTGATGAAGATCACCGGCACCTTGAACTCGTGCAATATGTCCTTGACCGCATCGATGCCCGAGCTGTCATCGGCGAGCTGGATGTCGGCGAGCACCAGCCCCGGCGGATTGGACCGCGCCTGGGCGACCGCTTCGTCGCGGGTCACGGCGACCCCGGTGACGTTGTGGCCGAGGTCGCGGACGATGGTCTCGATGTCCATCGCGATG
>DASTZO010000051.1:0-4477 GCA_035764265.1 Sphingomicrobium sp. | reverse complement strand
TGAAAAGCCGCCCTCGAGCAGCCCGACCGCCTGCAGAAGCGTCGACTTGCCCGAGCCCGACGGACCGAGCAAGGCGACGATCTCGCCGGGCCGCACCTCGAGGTCGACCCCGCGCAGCACCTCGATGGTGACGTCGGCCTGGGTGAAGCTGCGCTCGAGGCCGCGGGTGGTCAGAACCGCGTCACTCATAGCGCAGCACCTGGACCGGGTCGGTGCTCGCCGCCTTCCACGCCGGGTAGAGCGTCGCCAGGAACGACAGGACCAGCGCGGTAATGACGATCGCGGCGACCTCGAACGGGTCGGTCTTGGACGGCAATTCGGACAGGAAGCGGACCGACGGGTCCCACAGATTCTGGCCGGTCATCGCCTGGATCGCGTCGACCACGCCCTGGCGAAAGAACAGGAAGATCGCGCCCAGGATCAGCCCGAGGACGATGCCCAGCGAGCCGATCGTCACCCCGACGGTGACGAACACCTTCATCATCCCCTGCCGGCTGGCGCCCATGGTCCGGAGGATGGCGATGTCGCGGGTCTTGGCGCGGACCAGCATGATCAGCGACGACAAGATGTTGAACACCGCCACAAGCACGATGAGCGAAAGCACCACGAACATCGCGATGCGCTCGATCTCCAGCGCCTCGAACAGGGCCGAGTTCATCTGCCGCCAGTCGACGATGATGCCGCGGCCGCGGACCAAGGGCTCGAGCGGCGCGAGGATCTCGCCGACCCGGTCGGGGTCGGTCGACTGGATCTCGATCATGCCGACCTGGTCGCCCATCATCAGCAGCGTCTGGGCGTCCTCCATCGGCATGACGACGAACGCCTTGTCGTAATCGTAGACCCCGACCTCGAACGTCGCGCCAACGGTGTAGGAGACGATCCTCGGCACCGTGCCGACGACGGTCGAGCGGCCTTCGGGGCTGATCAGGGCGATCTCGCTGCCCGGAAAGGCGCCGAGCATCTCGGCCAGCCGCGAGCCGATCGCGATCCGGTTGCTGCCCGGGGTGATCAGCCGGATGTCGCCGGACTTGACGTTCTCGGTGATGGTCCGGTTGGAGCGCAGGTCCTCGACGCGCACGCCGCGCACCAGCACGCCCTCGACCCGGCCATTGGCCGAGGCCATCAGCGGCTGCTCGATCAGCGGCAGCGCGGACGTCACGCCGTGGGTCTTGCGCGCCGCCTCCGCGATCTGCTGCCAGTTGGACAGCCGGCCCTCGTAGCCCTGGACGATGGCATGGCCGTTCAAGCCGACGATCTTGTCGAACAGCTCGCCGCGAAAGCCGTTCATCACGCTCATGACGATGATGAGGGCCGCGACCCCGAGCGCGACCGCCATCAGGCTGATCGCCGCGACCAGGAAGATGAACCCCTCGCCCTTGCCCGGGAGCAGGTAGCGCCGAGCGATCATCCGCTCGTAGCGGTTGAGGATCATGCGGCCAGCCTCGCCAGCGCGCTCTCGACGCTCAACTCCTCGCGCTCGCCGGTGCGGCGGTTCTTGAGCTCGAGCGTGCCGCAGGCGATCCCGCGCGGGCCGAGGATCAGCTGCCACGGCAGGCCGATCAGGTCCATCGAGGTGAGCTTGACCCCGCCGCGCTCGTCGCGGTCGTCGTACAGCGTCTCGACTCCGGCCGCGGTCAAGTCGGAGTAGAGCCGGTCGGCGGCGGCGGCGGTCGGCTCGTCGTCGGCGCGCATGGTGACGATGCCGACCCGCCACGGGGCGACCGCCTCGGGCCAGATGATCCCCGCCTCGTCGTGGCTGGCCTCGATGATGGCGCCGACCAGCCGCGACACTCCGACGCCGTAGCTGCCCATCATCGGGTGGATCGGCCGTCCGTCGGCGCCCGACACCTTCAAACCCATCGCAGCGGAATATTTGTCGCCGAAATAGAAGATGTGGCCGACCTCGATTCCGCGGCCGGTGCGGCGGCGGTCCTCGGGAAGCCCGGCCCAGCGCGCCTCGTCGTGGGTCTCGTCGGTCGCGGCGTAAGTCGAGCTCACCTGCTCGAACAGGCCGTGGAGCCCGGCTTCGTCGGCATAGTCGAGGTCGCCGCGGTTCCAGTCGATGTCCTCGAACGCGGAGTCGTAGAACACCTCGCTCTCGCCGGTCGGGGCGAGGACGATGAACTCGTGGCTGAGGTCGCCGCCGATCGGCCCCGACGCCGCCTTCATCGGCACCGCCTGGATGCCCATCCGCTGGAAGGTGCGCAGGTAGGCGAGCAATTGCGTGTAGTAGCTCGCGCGCGCGCCGGCCTCGTCGAGGTCGAACGAATAAGCGTCCTTCATCAAAAACTCGCGGCCGCGCATCACCCCGAAGCGCGGGCGCACCTCGTCGCGGAACTTCCACTGGACGTGGTAGAGCGTGCGCGGCAGGTCGCGGTAGCTCTTGACGTCGTCGCGGAAAATCGCGGTCAGCATCTCCTCGTTGGTCGGGCCGTAGAGCATCTCGCGGTCGTGGCGGTCGCGGATCCGGAGCATCTCGGGCCCGTAGGCGTCGTAGCGGCCGCTCTCCTTCCAAAGGTCGGCCGGCTGGATGGTCGGCATCAGCATCTCGATGGCGCCGGCGCGGTCCTGCTCCTCGCGGACGATCTGCTCGATCTTCTTCAAGACCCGGAAGCCGATCGGCAGCCAGGCGTAGATGCCGGCGGCGGTCTGGCGGACCAGCCCGGCGCGCAGCATCAGCCGGTGGCTGACGATCTGGGCGTCCGACGGGCTTTCCTTGAGGACCGGCAGGAAACAGCGGGAGACTCGCAAAGTGTGGACGCCTTCCGGCTGTGGAGGGTTGGCTGCGGCGCTTCCCCTAGGGCGGCGGGTTGGCCAAGGCAATGCGCTCGCGGGCCGCGGCGGGCCGGGCGGCGCTGTGTCTCGACCGACACAGGGGCCGGGGAAAAACCGCCCGGCCGGCAGTGCGCAGGTGACAAGCGAGCGAATGCGGGACTAGCGTTTCAACAGTTCCGGGCAGCGGCTTTCCAACAGCCGGGTTCGGGGAGGCGATCGGGCCCGTCGGGCGCCGGTCGATCGCATGAAGGGGGCTGACGATTTTTTCAATCGTCACGCAGGACGCCCGGACCGCCCGTCGGTCCGGGCGTTTTCCTTGTCGCGGTCAAGGCGGACCGCTTGTCGGTCCGGGCGTTTTCTTTTGGCCTTCCGAGAAGTCGTTCGACCTGCGGAACAGTTCCGCGTCCAATCCGTTGCGGTTTTGCGTCTTCGCCGCAAATCACGCGAATGCGAACAGGGAGGACGGACATGCGCACCAAGCTGATGCTCGCGGCTCTTCTCGCGGCGACCGCGGCCGGCCCGCCGGCGCTCGCCCAGAACCAGGATGTGGGCGGGATCCCGACCGAAACGCAGCGGCGGCTGGCCCAGGGGGATGTTGGAGTCCCGTGGGACCTGATCGGGCTGTTCGGCCTGCTCGGGCTGCTGGGCCTGCGCAAGCGGCACCCCGACGACAGCTATCACCCGGCCCCGCTCGAGTAGCGGTAAGAAAACCGGGGATGGAAGGTGGTAGCGGAGGAGGGACTTGAACCCCCGACACGCGGATTATGATTCCGCTGCTCTAACCAGCTGAGCTACTCCGCCCCAAACTCTGCCGGCCCAATCGCTGCCGGCCAAGGCAAGCCGCGGCATTTCCGCGGAGGCTTTGGGCCGCGCCCGCCGCGGCGGGAGCGGCGGCGGATATAGGTGGCGCCATGCCGCCGGTCAACGCGAGGAACCGCTTACCCCTGCCCTCGTTGAGCCGAGCGTATGGAGGCGCTTGAATGGACCCGCTGACCCCGCTCGATACTTTGTGCCGGATCATCCTTCGAGCGCGCGAATATGAGGCCCAGACCCCGACCGACTATGACGGCGGCGAGGCGGCGGACAATGTCGACGACGAGGACGAGGGCGCTCTGTCGGTGCTCGACGACACCATCAACGACAGCGTCGAGGAGGAACTGAAGGCGATCCTCGAGGATCTCGGCGAGGACCAATTGGCAGAAGTGGTCGCTTTCTCCTGGGTCGGCCAGGGCACCTACGATACCGCCGACTGGGACGAGGCGATGGAGGAAGCGAGCGCGCTTGCCGCCGGCGGCGGCGAGTCGGCGATCGACGAACTGCTCGACATGCCGATGCTGGCCTCGGTGCTCGAGGCGGGGCTCGCCGCGTTCGAATTGAGCTGCGACGGGATCGGCGACGTCGGCTAGCCGCGGAACTTCCAGACCCCGAGCGTCTCCCACGGCCCGCCGAGGTAGCGGTGGAGCCCGAGCCCGGCGATTCGCAGCGGCCGCGGCCGAAAATCGTCCTCGAGCGAGCGGAGCAGAGCGCGCGCCGCCTTGGGCGCGACCTTGTTCTGGATGGTGACATGCGGCCGCCAGCCGCCCGAATCCTGCGCTCCGAGCAACCCGTGGAGATCGTGGGCGAGCGCGCCGCGAAGCGCATCGAGACCGTCGGACACGACCCGCAAAGCGACTCCGCCGCCAAGGTCCATCAGCCCGGCGAT
>DASTZO010000050.1:0-5968 GCA_035764265.1 Sphingomicrobium sp. | reverse complement strand
CCCGGCATCTACGCGACCAGCATCGCCCGGCCGGCGCTGATGAAGGAATATCTGCGCGTCCAGCTCGAGCATCTGGTCCACGATTATGCGGTCGACATCACGGTCGGCCGGTCGGCCAGCGAAATCCCTTACCCTTATGTGCTCGACGGGGCCGAGATCGAACTGGGCGAGGTCGGCGCGTCCGAGCTGTCGCGCTGGTTCCCGTCGAGCGAGCTGGTCCACATCGGCGACGAGATCGCCGACGGCGCGTGGGACCTGTCTCGGCACACCGCGCGCCCGCTGGCGCTGTTCGACGGGCCGCGCACCGACTTCAGCCTGGCTCGGCTGCGCCACTACACCGGCACTCCGCCCGAGCATTTCCAGCACTTCGTGCTGTTCACCAACTATGTGCGCTACGTCGACGAGTTCGTCGCCTTCGCTCTCGGCGAGCTCAAGCGGCCGGACAGCCCGTTCGCCGCCTTTTCGGTGCCCGGCGGTCTCTATTCCGCCGGCGACCTCGCCGATGGGGAAGGGCGGATCGGCGCCGGCGACTGGCGCCGCAACCAGATGCCCGCCTATCACCTGATGGCCGAGGGCGGCACCGGCATCACCTTGGTCAACATCGGCGTCGGCCCGTCCAACGCCAAGACGATCTGCGACCATATCGCGGTGCTCCGGCCCGAGGTGTGGCTGATGATCGGCCATTGCGGCGGTTTGAGGCCCAGCCAGGCGATCGGCGACTATGTGCTCGCCCACGCCTATCTTCGCGACGATCATCTGCTCGACGACGTGCTGCCGGTGGAAATCCCGCTGCCGGCGATCGCCGAGGTCCAGCGGGCTTTGTTCGAGGCCGCGACGCTGGTCACCGGCGAGGACGAGGATTCGTTGAAGAAGCGGCTCCGGACCGGCACCGTGGTCACCACCGACGACCGCAACTGGGAGCTTCGCTACACATTGTCGGCGCTGCGCTTCAACCAGAGCCGGGCGGTGGCGATCGACATGGAATCGGCGACCGTCGCCGGCCAGGGCTACCGCTTCCGGGTGCCGTACGGGACGCTGCTGTGCGTGTCCGACAAGCCGCTCCACGGCGAGCTCAAGCTGCCCGGCCAGGCCAACGCCTTCTACGACCGGGCGATCAGCCAGCATTTGCGCATCGGCATCGAGGCGCTGCTGCTCTTGAAGCGCGAGGGCGACGCGCTTCACAGCCGCAAGTTGCGCAGCTTCGACGAGCCGCCGCTGCGCTAGCGCGGCGTGACGTTGCGGGTGCGGCCGAGGCGGGGGACCGTGGCCCCCTTGCCGAGCAGCGCCTCGAGCGCATCCAGGTCCGGACCGGCGTCGAACCGGTCCCGGCCTTCGGTGAGGACGGTGAAGCCGTCACCGCCGCTGGCTAGGAAATTGTTGACCGTGACCCGGTAGCTCCTGGCCGGGTCGAGCGGGCGACAATGGAGCGTCATCGCGACGATGCGCTTGCCGCTGGGCCGCGACAGGTCATATTCGAAGCGGAAGCCTGCCGACGGCACCAGCAGCGCCGGCCTCGCGGCGGGCGGATAGGAATCGGCCCGGAACTGCTGTTCGAGCATCCTTCGGATCTGCTCTCCGGTCAGCGACATCACGACCAGGCTGTTGCCGAACGGCTGCATGTCGAAAATCTGGCCGAATCGGACATTGCCCCGGGAGTCGGGAACCAGGTCGGTGCGGACCCCGGCCCCGTTCATGAAGGCGACCACCGCCCCGCCCGCCCGGGGCGACCGGCTGGCGGCGAGCTGGGCGTCGGCGATCAGGTTGGCCGCCTCGGTCTCGTCGTCGAACAGGCTGTGCATTGCCGGGCCTGAAAGCCGGCCTACGATCCGGGCGGCGGCCGGCGCGGCCGCAGCGGCGTAGCGGTCCACCAGCAACTTCAGCTTCGGGTCGGGGGCCCGGGCGCGGGTCACCGGCACGTTGACGGCCGCCGCTCGGACCCAGCGGCCCAGCGCCGGATCCACCTGGACCCGGATGTCGGTGACGAAATAGCCGTATCGTCCGGCGCTGGTCAGAAGTCGCGGGCTGCCGTCCCGGGCCGGCCGTTGGCAGGCATAGGCGTGGTGCGTGTGGCCCGACACGACCACCGATACGGCGGGATCGAGCGAGTCGAGGATCGGCAGGATGTCGCCTCTGAGCCCGGGGCAGCCGACGACGTTGAACTCGCCGTCCGAGCGGCCACCCTGGTGAATGGCAAGCACGATCAGGTCGGCGCCTTCGGCCTTGAGCTTCGGAACCAGCGCGTTCGCAGTCGCCGCCTCGTCGGTGAAGCGCAGGCCGGCCACTCCGGCGGGGGCCACCAGCGTCGCGGTCTCCCTGAGGGTCATGCCGATAATCCCCACCTGCACCGTTCCGAAGTCCCGGATCGCGGTCGCCGGAAACAGCGTCGATCCGTCGGGTTTCAGGACATTGGCGGCGAGCAACCGGAAGCGGGCCCCAGCGAACGGGCGGTCGACCTGGCACGGCTCCCGGGTGGTGAATTTTTCGCAGCCGCCATTTTGGATCCGCAGCAGCTCGGCGGCGCCCTTGTCGAATTCATGATTGCCGACCGCGTTGAAGTCGAGGCCCATGCCGTTCATCGCCAGCACCGTCGGCTCGTCGAGGAAATTGGCGGAGATCAGCGGGCTCGCTCCGATCAGGTCGCCGGCCGAAACGGTCAGGCTGTTCCTCCGCCCCTGCCGAAGCTCGGCGAGCGCCGCGGCGAGAAAGGCGCCGCCGCCCAGCGCCTCGCGGAGCTTCGACCCGTCCGGCTCGACTCGCTGGATCGGCGATGCCGGCGGCTCGAGGTTGCCGTGGAAATCGTTGATCGCGAGGATTTGCACCTCGACCGGCGCGGCCGGAAGCGTCGGCGGTCGAGGCGCGGAAGCGCACGCCGCGAGGGCAAGCGCCAAGGCGAAGAGCGGCGGTTTCATTGCGGGTTGGGCGGCGGTTCGCTCGCTTCGTCGAACAGATCGTTGAGATAGGCCGCGAGCCTCACGCCGCCCTGCGCCAGGCGGCGCTTGACGGCAGGCTTGTGGCGAAAAACATACTCGTAGGACAGGTCGCGCCGTTCGGGATAAAGGGTCTCGCGGACCTGGGCGCTCTCGGTGATCCAGACCATCGGGTTGACCACCCACCAGTCGATGACGTCGCGGCTGCTGGTGTGGCGGCCGAGCCGATCGGCCCATTCGGTAAAGGACAATTGCTCGTCGTCGACCAGCGCCGAATCCCACACCGCGTGAAGATTGGTCTCGCGCCCGAACCAGGTCACCTTCACCTCGTTTCCGCCGCGGTCGCCGGGGCGGCCGACGTGCAGGGGCTGGTGCAGGTCGGCGACCAGGTGGACGATGAAGCGCAGCGCCAGCTGGCGGTCGGCCTTCGACGCCGACCGGTCCAGCAGAATCGCGCGGAATTTCGCGAGGGCCGACTGCGCGTCCCCCTCGGGCGGCGGCCGGTCATAGGTGAAGCCTCCGACGGTCACATAATGCCAGGGCGAGGCGGTCTTCTGCCAGAAAGGGCTCGGGTCGGACTTCATCTCGTCGGGCCAGTAGGCGGCCTCGTCGAGGCTTTCGACGCCCAAAATCTCGCGAACATGCGCTCGGGCGAGGCCGCTCAGGTGCCGGTCGGCGACCGCCGCGATCACCCGGTGGCCGGTGCGGCCCCAGGCGGACGCCGGGCTCGGGCTCATGATCGCGGCGAGCGCCGCTGCAAGGATAACGAGCCGGGCCGGACGCAACTTCATGACGCCACTCCTGCGAGACTGGTTGTCGAGCGCTTCTGAACCCGCCTAAGGTCAGTTTGATGACAGAGGAAGAGCTTGTCGAGGCCGCGCGCGGCGCGGCGCTGCGGGCCTATGCGCCTTATTCGCGGTTCCATGTCGGCTGCGCGATCGAATCGGCCGCCGGCGAAGTGGTGACCGGGGCCAATATGGAGAACGCCTGCTACCGGCTCGGCATCTGCGCCGAGCAGAGCGCTCTGACCGCCGCGCAGGCCGCGTTCGGGCTCGAGCAGGTCGCCCGGGTCGCGGTCGCCGGTGGGCGGATCGAGGATGGCGCGCTGGCGGGGGACGGCACCGTCACGCCCTGCGGCGGCTGCCGCCAGGCGATCCTGGAAGCGGCGCAGCTGTCCGGCCGCGATGTCGAGATCCTGTGCGCCAGCGGCGACGGCGGCGTCGTCGAGCGCCACACCGTCGCGACGCTCATCCCCCACGGCTTCGGCCCCGCCAATCTGGAGGACGGCAATCCGGCCTAGGTGATGGTGCCCGCGCGGGAGCAGCGCTATGGCTTGCCCCCGACGAGCCGGTCGAACACCGCCGGGTGGATGGGCTTCACGAACTCGACGCCGGTGACGAAGCCGTCGACCCAGCAGACTTGGCCCTCGATCGCTTCCAGCCCCTCGAACCGGACCCAGACATGCTCATCGAGGCTGGGTCGCTCGACGAACTCGATCCTGCAGCCGTGCGGCGACGCGTTGTAGATCCTGACCTTGTAATGGTGCTGGCCGGATCGGCGAAGGGAGACCTCGGCGTCGAGGGAGGTGCGGATTTCCCGCGCGCGCATCGACGGCCGGTCCGAAGGAATCCCGCTGTCCAGGTCGTTTCCCATAGCCGCGCCCGCTCAAGCCGATCCGACACTCATGAGTCTGCCCGAGAAACTTTACAAGGCAACCGACTCCGTTGTGGATAGGCTTTCGCGCGCCAACTCAGGTCAGCTTGATCTCGCGCAGCCGCTCCTGGAGATAGTCATTGGCGGTGATCGGCGGCTCCTTGGGCTGCTCGCCGGGCGGGACGGTGCCCGGCAGCGCCTCGATGCAGAAATCCGATCGGAAGTGGAGGAAGAAGGGCATCGAGTAGCGCGAGCGGCCGCGGCGCTCGGGCGGCGGGTTGACGACCCGGTGCGTGGTCGAGCGCAGCAGGCCGTTGGTCAGCCGCTGGAGCATGTCACCGATGTTCACCACCAGCTCGCCGGGCTTGGGCGACACCGGGATCCAGCGCCCGTCGCGGGTCAAGAGCTCGAGCCCGGCCTCCTCGGCGCCGAGCAGGAGCGTGATGGTGTTGATGTCCTCGTGCGCTCCGGCGCGGACGTTGCTTCCGGGCTCGCCCTCGATCGGCGGGTAGTGCAGCAGGCGGAGCACCGAATTGCCGTCGCGGACGGTGTCGATGAAATAATCCTCGTCGATCTTCAGGAAGCGGGCGATGGCTTTCAGGATCTTGAGGCCGGTGCGGTCGAACGTGTCGTAGAGGGTGAGGAAGGTGTCGCGGAAGCTGGCGATTTCCTCGGGCCAGATATTGTCGCCCATATGGCTGCGGAACGGATGGCCGGGCGGAAGCTCGCGGCCGACGTGCCAGAATTCCTTGAGGTCGAACGCCTGGGCGCCCTTGGCGGTCTCGATGCCGAACGGCGTGTAGCCCCGCGCCCCGCCGCCGCCCGGGACATGGTATTTGCGCTTCACCTCGTCGGGCAGAGCGAAAAAGGCCTTCGCCTTCTCCTCGGCGTCGCGGATCAGCTCGTCGGGGATGCCGTGGTCGGCGATGATCGCGAAGCCGTATTCCTCGAAGCTGCGGCCGAGCTTGCCGGCGAACGTGTCGGGCTCGCGGTCGGCGTCGTTGAGCGAAACGGACGCGACACTGTCTGCGGTGATGGTGGCCATGCGACGGGTTTTAGGCCGAAATCAGCAATCCCGCCAGCGCCGCGCTCATCAGGTTGGCAAGGCTGCCGGCGATCAGCGCCCGGATCCCGAGCCGGGCGATCACCGGCCGCTGGTTGGGGGCGAGGCCGCCGGTCACCGCCATCTGGATGGCGATCGAGCTGAAATTGGCGAACCCGCACAGGGCGAAGGTGACGATGGCGCGGCTGCGCTCGCTCATCGCCGCGGCGCTCATCTGCCCGAGGTCGATGAAGGCGACGAACTCGTTCAGCACCAGCTTGGTGCCGAACAGGCCGCCGGCGGTGCCGGCTTCGGCCCACGGCACTCCGATCAGGAACATGATCGG
>DASTZO010000049.1:0-7011 GCA_035764265.1 Sphingomicrobium sp. | reverse complement strand
TCTACGTGCCGCAGAACACCATTTCGGACGCTTCGACCTTCGTTCGCGCGCCTTCGCTGCGCGGATTGCCGGCCGACGAAGTGCTGGTCCAGATCAACGGCAAGCGCTTCAACCGGTCGGCCTTGGTCCAGGTCTTCACCGGCGGCGACACGGGCCTCTCGTTCGGCTCGCAGGGCGCCGACATTTCGGCGATCCCTTCGATCGCGATCAAGAACCTCCAGGTGCTGCGCGACGGCGCGACCGCGCAATACGGCTCGGACGCGATCGCCGGGGTCATGAACTTCGGCATGCGCAATGACCGCAAGGGCATCGAGCTTCAGGGCCGTTACGGCCAGTTCTACGACAATGGCGACACCAAGCTCGACAGCGGAATCAGCCGCCAGCTCGCGGCCAACGTCGGTGTCGGGATCGGGGCAACCGGGTTCATCGACGTCGCCGGCGAATGGTACAAGGATGACGGCACCAGCACCGGCAAGACCCGGCCGATCGCGGTCATCTTCGAGCAGAACAATCCGAGCCTCGCGGACCAGTTGCCGCATTACCCGCTGCCGGTTCAGATCTGGGGTTCGTCGCCCCAGCACGGCTGGAAGGGCATGCTCAACAGCGGCGTCGACGTCACGACCAACAGCAAGCTCTATTTGACGGTGCTCGGCGCCTACAACAAGGGGAACCAGAGCTTCAACTACCGCTCGCCGATCAGCGGAACCGCCGTCGACGTGACCGGCGTGACGCGCACCCTGGGCGCCAATGGAGCCTTCACCAACCCCTTCTATCTGACGCCCTGCCCGACCGGGAACGCGACCTGCCCGGCCGGCGCGTTCGTGCAGGACAGCAACAATTTCCTGTTCACCTCCATCTACCCGGCCGGCTTCACGCCCCGCTTCGTCGGCGTCACCAAGGAGCGCTGGGGCACGCTTGGCTGGAAGGGCGAGCTCGGCGGCGGGCTCACCTGGGACCTGTCCGGAACGCTCGCCAAGAACACGCTCGCCTTGTCGATGTACGATTCCTTGAGCCCAACGTACGGGCCGGCCTCGCAGACCAGCTTCGAATTCGGCACGCTGAGCCAGAAGGAACGCAACGCCAACCTCGACTTCACCTATCCGCTGGACCTCGGGCTCTTCAGCCCGGCCACGCTGGCCTGGGGCGCGGAGTATCGCAAGGAGACCTACGGCCAGTCCGCGGGTGACGAGCAATCCTATGGCGCGGGCCCGTTCGCGGCGCCGCAGAACATCTATGTGGAAACCGCCCCGGGCGTTTTCTCATTCGTGCGCACGATTCCGGGCCGTCAGCCCGGCGCGAGCGGGTACGGCGGCACCAGCCCAACCTATGCGGGAAGCTGGAGCCAGTGGAACTGGGGCATCTACGGCGCCCTCGAGGCCGATGTCACCGAAGCGCTGAGCATGGGTCTTGCCGGCCGCTACGAGGATTACAACACCTTCGGCGGCAGCTTCGTCTACAAGGCCAATGGCCTGTACAAGGTGTCTCCGCAATTCTCGGTTCGGGCGACGATCGGCACCGGCTTCCACGCACCCTCGCCCGGCCAGTCCAACAACGCGATCCTGACCACCAACTTCGTCGCCGGCAACCAGGTGCAGACCGGTACCTTCCCGGTCGACAGCCCGATTTCGCAATATTTCGGCGCGACCTCGCTCAAGCCGGAGAAGTCGCGCAATTACGGCGCGGGCATGATCTTCAAGCCCCAGTCCAACCTGACCTTCACCGTCGACGGCTACATCATCAACGTGCGCGGCCGAATCGGCGTCTCGCAGGCCTTCCGGGTGACGGCAGCCGACATCATCGCGCAGCCCGAGCTGGCGTCGGTTGGTGAAGGGGGTGATGTCAATTACTTCACCAACGCCACCAACACCTCGACCAAGGGCATCGACATGGTCGGGACGTGGCGGACCGGGCTGATGGGCGGCGATTTGTCGACCACGCTGGCGTACAATTACAACAAGTCGAAGGTGACCAAGTTCGATCCCGCCGTGATCAGTGAGGCTCAGAGGATAACGGCCGCGCACCTCGCTCCAAACCACCGCGCGACGCTGTCGGCCAATTACTTGCGCGGTCCGTGGTCGTTCAACGCGCGCGAGAATTATTACAGCTGGTGGCAGAACGAGCTCGACTATCCGGGCCAGAAGTTCGGCTCGAGGTTCACCACCGACGTCGATATCAGCTACACGTTCATGGAGCATTACACGGCGACGATCGGAGCGAACAACCTGTTCAACACCCGCCCCGAAAAAATCATGCACACCGACTCAAACCGGATCTTCGTGCTCACTGACAGCCTTGCCGACGGCCAGGTCTATCCTCGAACCGGCGGCCCCTTCGGGCTCAACGGCGGGTTCTGGTATGCCCGGCTCAAGGTCAAATATTGAGCGGGTAAGACGATAAGGGGCGGGGAGCTTCGGGCCCCCGCCCAATTTTTTGCCGAGGCGCGCACCGCCGTCCATCCGGCCGCCATGGGCGTGAGCAGCAAGCGCAAATCTCCCGCCACCAGTTCCCGGCGGAGCGCGGCCTAAGCTCGCCGCGGCTCCTCAGCGCGCCCGCTGCCGTTCGGATAACGCAACCGAGGTTGTCACTCTATTGCAACAGGAGCGGCTCGAAAATGCGCGCGGAGGCCGCCGCCCCTTCCGCCGATTCCTCGCTTGGGCGTAGAGACGCTCCGTTACGCGGCCAAAACAGGGGAATTCATCATGCGCACATCGGCACTGCTGCTGATCGGCACCGCGGCGATCGCCATTTCGACGCCGGTTTTTGCCCAGACCACCGAAGAAGACGTCGCCCAGGCCGCCAACCAGCCCGAAGAGGCTTCGGCCGGCCAGGACATCATCGTCACCGCGACCAAGCGCGCGTCGCGCGTCCAGGACGTCCCCTTCTCGATCAATGCCCAGACCCAGGAGGATATCCAGCGCGCCAATGCCTCGACCATCGAGGAAATCAGCCGCAACGTCGCCGGCCTCACGGTCCAGAACCTCGGGCCGGGCCAGAGCCAGGTGTCGGTGCGCGGCGTGTCGGCCGGCCAGATCGTCCGCGACCAGCCGGGCGTCAAGGAGCAGGTCGGCGTCTATCTCGACGAATCGGTCATTTCGCTGTCGCTGTTCACGCCCGACTTCGACCTGTTCGATCTGAACCGCGTCGAGACGCTGCGCGGCCCGCAGGGCACGCTGTTCGGCTCGGGCTCGGTCGGCGGGACGCTGCGCTACATCACCAACCAGCCGGAGCTCGGCACCACCGAGGGGATGGTCGAAGGCAATATCAACACCGTCGACGAAGGCGACATCGGCGGCCATGTGAAAGGCAGCGTCAACTTCCCGCTCGGATCGGCGGCCGCGACGCGGCTGGTCGGCTACGGCACCCGCTACGGCGGCTTCGTCGACGCGATCGGCCCCGCCGCCGGCAAGAACATCAACGACGGCACCCGCATCGGCGGCCGCATCGCGCTGCTGTTCGAGCCCGCTCCCGACGTCAAGATCACGCCGCGGCTGGTCTATCAGCAGATCCGCACCGACGGCTTCAACCGCGAGGAGCACTACAACTTCTACACGTCGCTCACGACCGAGCCGGAAGTCGGCAAGCGCAAGCAGTATTTGAAGCTTCGCGAGAAATTCAAGGACGACACATTGCTCGCCGACCTGACCGCCAGCGTCGGGTTCGGGGGCGTCGAGCTGACCTCGATCACCAGCTACATCGACCGCGACATCCTCGTCAGCCGCGACGCGTCGGCGCTGACCGGGTCGGTCGGCATCGTGCCGCTCGTCGGGTGCTGCGGAGTCGACCCCGACATCGCCAATTTGGCGTCCAACCTGCGCGACACGACCGATCTGAAGCAATGGACCCAGGAAGTCCGCCTCGCGTCGGCGGGATCGGGCCCGCTGCAATGGGTCGTGGGCGTGTTCTACACCGACATCGATCGTGAATATGCGCAGCGGCTGCCGACCCCCGGCTACGATGCGTTCATCGATGCGGCGCTCGGCGCCGGAGTATCGGCCGCCGTCTCGAACGGCTTCCCGCTGAACTCGCCGTACAACGCGGACCTGCCCTACGACATCAAGCAGAAGGCGGTGTTCGGCGAGGCGAGCTACGACTTCGGCCAGTTCAAGCTGACCGCCGGCGGGCGCTACTACGACTTCAAGGAAAAGCGCGACTTCATCTCCGGAGGCGTCTTCTCCAATGTCGACACAAGGATCGGCGACAAGACCAAGTCCGACGGGTTCAGCCCGCGTTTCATCGCGACCTACGAGCCGAACCGCAGCCTCAGCGTCAACCTCCAGGCCGCGAAGGGCTTCCGGCTCGGCGGTGTCAACGACCCTCTGAACATCCCGCTCTGCTCGGGCGGCGCCACCGGCCCCGACGCGCAGACGTTCGGCAACCGGCCGACGTGGGACGACGAGACTCTGTGGAACTATGAAGCGGGCCTCAAATATTCCCGCCGCGGCCTGACCTTCAACACGGCGGTGTTCTACACCGACATCAAGGACCTCCAGGTCACCGCCGATGCCGGCAGCTGCTCGTCGCGAATCGTCTTCAACGTGCCCAAGGCGCACACCAAGGGCATCGAGGCGGAGCTTGCGGCAAGCCCGATGCCGGGGCTCGACCTGTCGCTCGCCGGCAGCCTCATCGAGGCGGAGTTCGACAGCGACGTGACGACGGTCGGAGGCGCCATCATCGCCGGCATTCGCGAAGGCAATCGCCTGCCGACGGTGCCCAAGTTCCAGATGGCGGCGACGGCCACCTACGGCCAGCGTTTCACGTCGAACAGCGACTGGTACATATCGGGCAGCGTCCAGCACGTCGGCAGCCGCTACACGCAGCCGAGCGACCAGGAGCCGGGCGCGGGAGTGTTCAACTTCATCTTCTACGACCCGAACACGGGCGCGTTCGGGACCGCCACCCAGGACTTCGGTTCGCTCAAGCTGCCGGCCTACGAGCTGGTCAATCTGTCGGCCGGCATCGAGTGGGACAACGGCCTCGAGCTCATTGCCTACGTCAACAATCTGTTCGACGAGAATGCCAAGCTGTCGCTCGACCGCGAGCGCGGCGGCCGTGCCCGGCTCGGCTACAACATCGGCACTCCGCGGACGATCGGGCTGACGCTTCGCAAGGCGTTCGGGATCGCGCCGCCTCCCCCGCCGCCCCCGCCGCCGCCTCCGCCGCCACCGCCTCCGCCGCCTCCGGCGACGCAGACCTGCCCGGACGGCTCGGTGATCCTGGCGACGGACGCCTGCCCGGTGCCGCCGCCGCCTCCGCCGCCGCCGCCGCCCGAGCCCGAGCGCGGCTGATCGGCTGAGGCGATGAATCCGGGAAGCGGCAATCCCTCGGGCGCGCCGCTTCCCTCCCTGACGCGCCGCTCGCTGCTTGCCGCAGCGGGCGGCGCTGCCTTATCACCGGCCATCGCCAGGGCCGCCCAACTGGGATCGAAAAGCCACGTCGCCGTCGTCGGCGCGGGCGTGTTCGGCGCCTGGACCGCCCACCATCTGCTTGCCGCCGGCCACCGGGTGACCCTGATCGACGCGCACGGGCCGGCGCACAGCCGCGCCTCGTCGGGCGGCGAATCGCGCATGACCCGCGCCGCCTACGGCAAGGATGCCGTCTACACGCGCATGGCGTTCGACAGCCTGCCGCAGTGGAAGGCGCTGAGCGCCCTCGCCGGCCTGCCGATCTTCGTGCCGCACGGAGTGCTGTTCTTCTCCAGCAAGCCCGATTCCTATTTCGCCGATTCGGTCGCCGTCCATCGCCGGCTCGGGGTGCCGCTGCAGGAATTGACCGGTCCGGAAATGTCGCGGCGCTTCCCGATGATCGACTTCACCGGAGTGAGCGCCGGCCTGTTCGAGCCCGGCTTCGGGGCGCTGATGGCTCGCCGCTCGGTGCAGACCTTGGTCGAGCGATTCGTCCGCGGCGGCGGCCAGTACCGCCATGAGGCCGCGCACGTCGTTCAGCAGCAAAGCGGCCGGCTGGCCTCGTTGGGCTTACGCGGCGGCTCGGCCCTGCAAGCCGATTATTACGTGTTTGCACTCGGCCCGTGGCTGCCCAAGCTGTTCCCGGACGTCATCGGCGGCCGGATCCTGCCGACTCGCCAGGAAGTGTTCTTCTTCGCCCCGCCCGCGGGCGACCGCCGATTCCTGCCCGCAGCGATGCCCGGCTGGGCCGACTTCAACGAGGGCGACATCTTTTATGGCTTCCCCGAGCTAGAGGGCCGTGGAGTGAAATTCGCCCACGATGCGCACGGGGCCGCGGTCGATCCCGACACCCAGGACCGGCGGCCGACGGCAGCCGCGCTGGCCGAGATCGTCGCCTTCCGCGACCGCCGCTTCCCGCTGCTCAGGGGCGCTCCGCTGACCGAGGCGCGGGTCTGCCAGTACGAGAACAGCTCGAACGGCGACTTCCTGATCGATTTCCACCCGCGGCTGCCAAACGTGCTGCTGGTCGGCGACGGCTCGGGCCACGGCTTCAAGCACGGGCCCGAGGTCGGCCGCTACGCCGCCGCGAGGCTGGTCGGGTCAATCGAGCCGGAGCCGCGCTTCAGCCTTGCCACCAAGGCCGAGACCCACAAGCGCGAGGTGCATTAGGCGCCTCGTCCCGGTCGATTGAAGTGGGTCAGCCGCCGCCCCACTCCGCGATGATCGCACGATCGGCGGGAGCCGCGATCCACACCCGGTCGAAATCGGCCGAAACGATGCAATCGGGCGGGCTGTCGGCGCTTCGGGCGACGCAGGCGATGACGCTCTTGCCGGGAAGCGCCTTCAAGCGCCCGGACAGGACCAGATCGAAGCCCTGCGAGCCGATCGGCTGGTCGGGCTCAAGCGTCTTCACCGCCTCATATGCGCGCATCGAGCGGCGCCCGGTGCGGGGGTCGGTGTCGGTGAAGAATTGGGCGATGCCGATCCGCGGCGAGCTAGGAACGGGCTCGGTTTGCCCGCCGGTGGTGTCGGCAGCACTGCGGGCTGGTTTTTCGGCCGGGCCTTTGGTCCCTGCGTCGACCGCTGAGGCAGGCATTGAGGCAAGCGC
>DASTZO010000048.1:0-6638 GCA_035764265.1 Sphingomicrobium sp. | reverse complement strand
AGCTCCGGCACGGTTCCAGCACCTTGTGCGAAACCACTCGACCCTTCGCTTCGGGCGACACCCACATATGGTCGAGCCGCCGGCCCCGATCGTTCTTCGTCCAATCGGGCGAGCGATAGCTCCACCAGGTGTAGTTGCGGGTCGGCGCGGGCACGAAGCTGCGCCCGATGTCGACCCAGTCGTGCGCCTGCTGCAGCCGGGTCAGTGCCTCGACCTCGACCGGCGTGTGGCTGACGACCTTGAGCAGCGCCTTGTGGCTCCAGACGTCGCATTCCAGCGGCGCGACGTTGAAGTCGCCGACCACCAAAGTCGGCTCGCGCAACTTTTCCGACCAGCGGGTCATCCGCTCGATGAAGTCGAGCTTCTGGCCGAACTTGGGGTTGAGGCTGCGGTCGGGAATGTCGCCGCCGGCCGGCACATAGACGTTCTCGAGCCGGATCCCGCCCGGCAGCCGGACCCCGATGTGGCGCGCCTCGCCATTGTCCTGCCAGTCGTGGCTGCCGGGCTCGTGGAGCTCGATCCGGCTGACGATGGCGACTCCATGGTGCATTTTCTGGCCGTGCAGCTGCTGGTGGACGTAGCCGTGCTTGCGGAACAGCTCGGCCGGGAACAGCTCGTTGACCGCCTTGGTCTCCTGCAGGCACAGGACGTCGGGCTGCTCCTCGGCGACCAGGCGCTCGACCAGCCCGGCGCGGGCGCGCACGGAGTTGATGTTCCACGAGGCGATCTTGATACGGGTCATGCCGGCCGATGTAGCCAGCCTCCGCGGTCTTTGCGAGCCGGCCGAACGCAAAAGGCCCCCGCTCCGGGGGCGTGGAGCGAGGGCCGCCGAGCGTTCGTCACGCAAGGGATCCTGCGGTGCCCGGGTAACAGGGGGAAACCCCAAGCAAGATGCAGGACCGCGACCTATTTAGGACCGCCCGGCTGACGGCGCGATGAACAAGTAGCGAACGGCTACCCTTTTATCCGCGCTTCCTTTTCTTCGGCTCGGCGAAGGTGAACGCGCCTTCCGCGACCGCGACATTGTAGCGCTGGTCCGACAGCTTGACGGTGGTCCGCTTGTTCTGCGCATCGACCGCGGTCCAGCCGTAGAGCATCAGCCCGCCCGGCGCCGACGGCGAGCGCAGGAAGGCGAGGATCAGGGTCCCGTACTCGGGCCGGTTGCGGTCCTTGGCGCGGATGACGACGGTGCGCGGGTCGCCGCTCGGAACCAGCCGCGCATTGCCCTTGAGGATCGGGTTGACCGACAGCAGCATCCCAAGCGGGGTCTTGTTGAGGTCCCAGCTCGATTTCTGCCCGACCTCGTAGTCGACGAAGGTCAGCCGGCTGCCGTTGGCGACCAGAAGCAGGTCGCCGCCGCTATATTCGAAGCGGATCCGGCCCGGCCGCTTCAATTGAAGGGTGCCGCGCGCCGAGCGGCCCTTGCCGTCGGTCTGGACGAAGTTCGCGGTCATCGACTGGACCGCCTTCAGATGCGCCTGGACCCGGGCGAAGTCGGGCGATTCGGCCGCGGCCGCCGCCGGCACCGCGGAGGCGACCAGCGCGACCGGCGCGGCGATCGACACCAGGGCGCGCGCGAACAGGGTTGGAAAACTCATCTCATGCTCCCGGGAGATTTTGCGAAGATTGGCGTGGGCTATCACGCTCGGGGATTGAATGCCCCCTGAACCCGTCGGTTCCCCGCGGTTCAGGCGTGGCCGCGCCGCTCGCTCAGCCCGAAACCGCCTGCTTGTCGCTGCCGGCGGCCGGCGGCTCGGACGAGGGGGCCTCGGAGCCGACGTCGCTCGCCGGCGCCTGGCCGCCGTCGATCAGCAGCGGCGGTTCGGCCGGGCTGCAGGCGCCGGAAGCCGCGACGAGGGCCAGGACGGCAAAGGCGGGGAGCAGGCTGCGCAGCATCGGCGCACCATAGGCGACCAGTGCTGAATCAGCGATGAATCGAAGGCGAAGAAAAGCTAGAGCGGGTGCCCTTCGGGGTCGATCAGCACCTCGCGCCGGCCGACATGGTCGGGCTGGCCGACCTTGCCGTCCTTTTCCATCCGCTCGATCAGCCGGGCCGCGCTGTTGTAGCCGACGCGGAGCTGGCGCTGGAGGTAGGAGGTCGACGCCTTCTGGCTCTCGGCGACGATCTGCACCGCTTTCTTGTAGAGCTGGGTCTCGGCGTCGTCCTCGCCGGTCGGCTGGCCGTCGAACAGATAGCCGCCGTCCTCGGGTTCCTCGGTCACCGCCTGGATATATTCGGGCACGCCCTGCTTGCGCCAATGCTCGGCGACGGCGCGCACCTCCTCGTCGCGGACCAGCGGGCCGTGGACCCGGACGATCTGCTTGCCGCCCGGCATGTAGAGCATGTCGCCCTTGCCGAGCAGCTGCTCGGCGCCCTGCTCGCCGAGGATGGTGCGGCTGTCGATCTTGCTCGTCACCTGGAAGCTGATGCGGGTCGGCAAATTGGCCTTGATGACCCCGGTGATGACGTCGACCGACGGCCGCTGGGTGGCCATGATCAGGTGGATGCCCGCCGCCCGCGCCTTTTGCGCGAGACGCTGGACGAGGAACTCGACCTCCTTGCCGGCGGTCATCATCAGGTCGGCCAGCTCGTCGATCACCACCACGATCTGCGGCAGCACGTCGTAGTCGAGCTCCTCGACCTCGTAGATCGGCTGGCCGGTGTCGGCGTTGTAGCCGGTCTGCACCCGCCGCCCGAGCTGCGCGCCCTTAGCCTTGGCGTCGCGCACCTTGGCGTTGAAGCTCGGCAGCGCCCGGACGCCCAAATTGGCCATCATCCGGTAGCGCTCCTCCATCTGCTCGACGGTCCATTTGAGTGCGCGGATCGCTTTCCCCGCCTCGGTCACCACCGGCGCGAGCAAATGCGGGATGTCCTCGTAGGTCGACAGCTCGAGCATCTTGGGGTCGATCAAGATCAGCCGGCACTCGTCGGGGGTCATCCGGTAGAGCAAGGACAGGATCATGCAGTTGAGGCCGACCGACTTGCCCGAGCCGGTCGTCCCCGCCACCAGCAAATGCGGCATCGGCGCCAGGTCGGCGATCACCGGGTCGCCGGCGATGTTCTTGCCGAGGATCAGCGGCAGCGACATGTTCTGGTCCTCGAACGCCTGGCTGCCGATCAGCTCGGAGAGGGTCACCGGCTCGCGCTTGGGGTTGGGCAGCTCGATCCCGATCACGCTCCGGCCCGGGATGGTCGCGACCCGCGCCGATAGCGCCGACATGTTGCGGGCGATGTCGTCGGCGAGCTGGATCACCCGGCTCGCCTTGATGCCGCTTGCCGGTTCGAGCTCGTACATCGTCACCACCGGGCCCGGGCGGACCTCGACGATGTCGCCGCGGACGTGGAAGTCCTCGAGCACCGATTCCAGGAGCCGCGCATTGCGCTCGAGCCCGGCGCGGTCGATCTGCGTCCGCCCGCTTTCCGGCGGCCGGGCGAGAAGGTCGAGCGGCGGTAGCGTATAGACCCCGCCGAACGCGAGGCTCGGCTGGCGCGCCGCGCTCGACTTGCGGCCGGCCGTCCCCCGTCCCGCCGAGGCCACCGCCGGCGCCGGCTCGGTGACCGCGACCGCCGGGCGCGACCGCGGCGGAGCGGCGGCGGCGCCGCGCTCGTCGCGCGGGTCCTCGGTCCGGCGCGGAGCCGCGGCCCTGGTCCGCGCATCGCGGCGCAGCAGCCCGGCCAGCCAGCCTTTCTCATCGGGCTGGAGGCCCATCGACCAATAGCCGAGCGCCAGCCCGCTGACCGCGAACAGCAGCAGCAGGGTCAGGCGGACCGGCCCTTCGACCGACGGGTTGCCGATTTGGGCGACTCCGAAGTCGACCCCGTTGGCGGCGGCGAGCGCCAGCGCCCCGCCCCAGCCGCTCGGCAGCCCGGACACCGCCGAGCCGCTCAACAGGCTGAGCGCAATCCCGACCAGCACCGCCCCGATCGCCGCGATCAGCAGCCCGCGGCCGATCCGCCCCGACGGCTCGAGCCGAAGCATGCGCAGCCCGGCGAGCGCGATCACCGGCAGCAGCAGCACCGACCCGAGCCCGAACAGCAGCAGCAGGGCGTCGCTGGCGTAAGCGCCGACGCTTCCCAGCCAGTTGCCCGGCGGGCCTCCGGCCGCGGTGGTGAAGCTCGGGTCGGTCGAGCGGTGGGTGGCGAGCGCCAGCGCCCCGCCGACGCTCACCGCGACCAGCAGCGCGCCCCAGCTGCGCAGCGCGAAGCGCCGGAGCGACGCCGCCAGAGCGTCGCGCCAGTCGGGCCCCAGGTCCCGTTTCCTTGCCCGCGCCGCAGCGGTCGCCATGGTTCACCCACCCCAAATCGTCCGGCGCGTAGAATGCCTTGCCGCGGACTCCACGGTCAAGCGTTGGCCTTCCGGGCGTCGTGGCGTTAGGGACACACCCGATGGACCGGGCCGACGTGATCATTTTCGGCGGGGGCATGATCGGCCTCGCGCTCGCCGCCGCCCTCGACTCGAGCGGGCTGTCGGCGATCGTCGTCGACCCCGCCGATCCCGACGAGCGCAAGGATTCGGCTTTCGACGGCCGCACCAGCGCGGTCTCGTCGAGCTCGATGCGCATGCTCCGGACGATCGGCGTCGCCGATCACCTGCCCGGCGAGGGCGGGCCGATCCTCAAGATCCAGGTCGCCGACGGGCTCGAGCCGGGCGGGCTCGCTTTCGAGCCGGGCGCCGACGACGAGCCCCTGGGCTGGATGCACGAGAACCGCCACCTGCGCGGGGCCCTGCGCGCCCGCGCCGAAGCCGGGGCCAACAGCTGGCTGCTGTGGAAATCGCGGGTCACCGCGGTCGAGCGCGGCGCGCACGGAGTGATTGTCGACCTGGCCGACGGCCGCAAGCTCTTTGCGCCGCTGCTCGCCGCCGCCGACGGGCGCAACTCGCCGACCCGCGAGGCGGCGGGCATCCGGGTCGCGCGCTGGCGTTACGACCATTCGGCGATCGTCTCGACCCTGCGCCACGAGCGCAGCCATGAGCAAATCGCGTACGAGATCTTCTACCCGACCGGACCCTTCGCCCTGCTGCCGATGGCCGACGATGCCAATGCCCCGGGTGGCGGCCGCCGCTCGGCGATCGTCTGGTCGGTCCCCGCCGCGGACACCGCCGGCTGGCTGTCGCTGTCGGACTCGGACTTCGCCGCCGAGGCGCGCGCCGCGATGGGCGGCTTCCTCGGCGAGGTCGCGATGGCCGCGCCGCGCTCGACCTATCCGCTGGGCTTCCATCATGCGGCCCGGATCACCGCGCATCGCCTGGCGCTGCTCGGCGATGCCGCCCACGCGATCCACCCGATCGCCGGCCAGGGCCTCAACCTCGGCTTCCGCGACGCCGCCGCGCTCGCCGAGGTGCTGGTCGAGGGCGCGCGGCTCGGGCTCGACCTCGGCGACCGGCAGCTCACCGACCGCTACCAGCGCTGGCGCTCGCTCGATGCGCTGATGGTGGCCATGGCGACCGACGGCCTGACGCGCATCTACGGCGTGCCCGGGCGCGCCGCGTCGCTGGTCCGACGCTTCGGCATGGGCGTGATCGACCGGGTGCGGCCGGTGAAGGACCAGCTGATGGCCGAAGCCCGCGGCACCAGCGGCGACCTGCCGCTGCTGCTCAGAGGCTTGCCGATCTGATTATTGCAGCGTCGGCTCGATGTCCGCCCCGGCGCTGGTCGCCATGCGCTGGAACTGCATCAGCTGGACCAGGAGGTCGGCGCGGCTGTCGAGGCTCTCCGCCTCGAGCAAGGCCTGCTTGGCGCCGACGTCGAACGGCGCCACCTGGGCGATCGCGTTGACCAGCATCTCGTCGTCGAGCCGCCCGACCGCCGCCCAGTCGACCGCCAGCCCGAGCACGTCGCCCAAGCGGCGCGCCTCCTGCTCGACGTCGGCGCGGAGCGCCAGCGGCAGCGGCGGCGGCTCGCGGTCGTCGAACGCGGCGACGTCGACGTCGGCGTTGCGGTAGGGAGTCCCGAGCTCGGTCTCGGCGACCAGCCGGAACCGGCCTGACCCGCTCAGCACGATGTTGTAGCGGCCGTCTTCCAGCTCCTCGACTCCGACGATCTCGCCGACGCAGCCGACCCCGTAGAGCGGCGGGTTGACCGGATCGAGGCTGAGCGGCTGGATCATGCCGATGGTCCCGGCGCCGTCGAGCGAATCGCGGACCATCTCGCGGTAGCGCTCCTCGAAGATGTGCAGCGGCAGCTGGGCGCGGGGGAACAGGATCGCGCCGGCAAGCGGGAAGATCGGCACCCGCAGGATCAGCGCCTTGGTCACGCTGCTGGCGGCCTCACGTGAACAGGAGCGCCGACAGCCGCCGCCGCTGGCTGCGGGCCCACGGGTCCTCGAGCCCCTGCGCCTCGAGCAATTGCAGGAAGCGCTTGCGCGCCGCGCCCTCGTTCCAGTCGCGGTCGCGGCCGATGATCTCGAGCAGCTCGTCGGCGGCCCCGTCGCGGTCGCCGGCGCCCATCCGCGCCGCGGCGAGCTCGAAGCGCGCCTCATGGTCGTCGGGGCTGGCGGCGACGCGCGCCTCGAGCGCCGCGGTGTCGACCGGCGGCACCGACGCCAGCTCGAGCGCCGCCCGGGCGCGGGCGATCGCCGGGTGGCCGGCGGCATCGCCGGCAAGCGCGCCGAGAACGCCCTCGGCCTCGGGCAATTC
>DASTZO010000047.1:0-6801 GCA_035764265.1 Sphingomicrobium sp. | reverse complement strand
GATGGTCAGCACCTGACCGGTCACCGCGGGGGCCGCAACCAGATAGCGCAGCGCGGCGACGACGTCGCCCGGCTCGACTCCGCGGCGCAGCGGGTTGGCGCGCTGCATCGCGGCGAAATTCTCCTCGCTCTGCCCGGCCGAGCGCAGCATCAGCGACGGCGCCACGCCATTGACCCGGATGCCCCTGGCGGCGAGCGCCCGAGCCGACAGCTCGGTGAGCCCGGCGAGCGCCTGCTTGGACAATGTGTAGCTGAGGAAATCGGGGTTGGGCGCGGCCAGCTTCGAATCGAGGAGATTGACCACCAGCGCGTCGGCCTTGCCGTCGTGCGCGGCCGCGAACGCCTCGGTCAGCAGCAGCGGCGCCCGCACGTTGACCGCCATGTGGGCGTCGAACTCGGCGGAGCTGAACTCGCCGAACCCGTCCCACGCGAAGCGGGCGGCATTGTTGACCAGGAGCCGCACCGGCGGCAGCCCCCGCGCGGCCGCGAAGATGGTCCCGGCGCAGCCGGCGTCGGCGAGGTCGGCGGCCACCCTGACCGCTCCGTCGGGCACCGAATCCTCCTCGCGGCGGACGTGGGCGACGACGCTCCACCCGTCGCCGACCAGCGCCCGGGCGATCTCGGCCCCGACGCGCTTGCCGGCCCCGGTGACGATCGCGGTTCGAGCATCCATTGGCCGTCATTGCGAGCAGCATCGCGGCGAAGCAATCCGGTTTGTGCGTGGATTGCTTCGCTCTGCTCGCAATGACACAGGGGCCCCATGCCCGAGAGCCGCCCCCCGATCGAGCTTCGAGGCCTCGGCCTTGGCGAGCTGCAGGCGCTGATCGACCAGCGCCGGCTGCCGCCGGTCGACCGGTGGAACCCGGAGCGCTGCGGCCATTCGGGCATGCGCATCGCCCGCGACGGCACCTGGTACCATCAGGGCGCCCCGATCCGCCGGCCGGCAATGGTCCGTCTGTTCTCGACGGTCCTGCGCCGCGAGCCCGACGGCCGCCACATGCTGGTCACGCCGGTCGAAAAGCTCGAGATCGACGTCGAGGCGACGGCTTTCCGCGCCGTCGAGATGAAAACCGAGGGCGAACATGAGCAGCGCAAGGTCGCGCTCGGCCTCGACAGCGGCGACGCGCTGGTCGTCGGCCCCGACCACCCGCTGCGGCTGGCGGAGGACGAGCATGGGCCGAGCCCGCGAGTCCTCGTCCGCCACGGGCTCGAGGCCGAGCTCGCCCGCCCGGTCTATTACGAGCTTGCCGAAATCGCGCTCGCCGAGGGCCACGACCCGCCGGGCGTGTGGAGCGACGGCGCCTTCTTCGCGCTCGACCGGCCGCAATGAGGACCGCCGCCATGCCGCCGCCGCAGAGCAAGCTGGCCGACCGGCTCCGCGAGGCCCTCGCCCGGCCGCCGGCCGAGCCGCTGCTGACCGGCGACGATGCTCGCGAAACCGGCGATCCGGCGCCGGCCGCGGTGCTGGTCGCGGTCACCGACCGGCCCGAGCCCGGAGTGATCCTCACCGTCCGCCATGCCGACCTGCGCACCCACGCCGGCCAGATCGCCTTTCCCGGCGGCCGAATCGACGCCGGCGAGGATTCGGCCGCCGCGGCCTTGCGCGAGGCCTGGGAGGAGCTGGGGCTCGAGCCGGACCTGGTCGAGCCGGTCGCCGCGCTGGAGCCCTACCGGACCATCACCGGCTTCGCCGTGAGCCCGGTGCTCGCCGTCATCCCCCCGGACCTGCCGCTGGCACCGCACGAGCCCGAGGTCGCCGACTGGTTCGAAGCGCCGCTTGCGTTTCTCCTCGATCCCGCCAACCAGCAGCGCCAGGCGATGCTGTTCGAGGGCCGGATGCGCCATTATTACCGCATCGACTGGAACGGCCGGAACATCTGGGGGGCGACCGCGGCGATGCTCGTCAATCTTTCGCGCAGGCTGCAATGGACTTGAAGCTCGACGCCGCGAAATGGCGCCGCCGGCGCGGCATGAAGCGGCTTTTAAAGGCGCTCGGCGCCGACCAGGGCCTGACCCGCTACGTCGGCGGCGCGGTGCGCGACGATTTGCTAGGGCTGCCGGTCAGCGACATCGACCTCGCGACCCGGATCCGCCCGCAGGAAGTGGTCGAGCGGCTCGAGGCGGTCGGGGTCAAGGTGGTCCCGACGGGGATCGCGCACGGCACCGTCACCGCGGTCAGCGACGGCCTTCCGGTCGAGGTCACCAGCCTGCGCCGCGACGTCTCGACCGACGGGCGGCGGGCGACGATCGCCTACACCGACGACTGGCAGGAGGACGCGGCGCGGCGCGATTTCACCCTCAATGCGCTCAGCGCCGACCCCGCGACCGGCGAGGTGTTCGACTATTTCGGCGGGCTCGAGGACCTCGAGAAGCGCCGGGTGCGCTTCATCGGCGACCCCAAAGAGCGCATCGCCGAGGACCATTTGCGGATCCTGCGCTTCTTCCGCTTCCACGCCCGCTTCGGCACCGGCGAGCCCGATCGCCAGGCGCTCGACGCCTGCGCCGAGCGCGCCAACGACCTGATGGCCCTGTCGCGCGAGCGCATCGCCGACGAATTGCTGAAGCTGCTGGCGATGCCCGACCCGGCGCCGACCGTCGCGGTGATGCTCGACCGGGCGATCCTGAAGCCGGTGCTGCCCGAGATCGAGCCGGCCGCCCTTCCCGCTTTCAAGCGCGTGATCGCCGCCGAGCGCGACGCGCTGATCGAGCCCGGCGCGCTCCGCCGGCTCGCAGCGCTGCTTCCGCCCGACGAGCCGCTGGCAGAGAAGGTCGCTATCCGAATGAGGCTGTCCAACCGGGCGCGCAAGCGGCTCGCCTGCGCGGCCGGCCGCGAGCTCGGCGCCAACCCGCAGGCGCTCGGCTACCGGCTCGGGATCGACTGCGCGGTCGACCGGCTGCTGCTCGCCGGCGAATCGGCCAGGGCCGCGGCGCTGGTCGGCTGGCGGCCCCCGCGGCTGCCGATCGGCGGCGGCAAATTGATCGCGCGCGGAGTTCCGGAGGGCCCGGCGGTGGCGCGGACTCTGCGCCGGATCGAGGACCGCTGGGTCGAGGCCGGCTTCCCGCACGGCGCCGAGTTGGAGAGCATCGTCGCCGAGGCGCTCGCGTCCGAAAGCGCCCGCTAAAGGGCGACGGCCCGCGCAACATGCGCGGTCGCAAACCGTTGTTCGGTGGACTGGAGGACCGGACAATGCGAACGCTCGCCTTTGCCGCCCTGATCGCGCTGGCCGCCTGCGACGGCCCGCGCGAGAACGCCGGCGAGAACGCCGACTATGCGGCCGGCGTCGTCAACAGCCCGGACACGCTGCGCCAGGGCCCGGCCGAAAAGCTCGGCGAGGCCCAGGACATCGCCGCCAAGCGCGCCGAGGAAGCCAGGGAAGCCGAGGCCCGGGCGCTCGAGGCGGCGGCCGACGAAAAGCGCGCGCTTGCCGACAGGGAAGCCGAAGCGCTCGAGGACCAGGCCGACGAGGTCCGCAACAATTAGCCGGCGCTACCGCTTGCGCGAGCGCCAATATTCGACCGCGGCTTCCGGCTCGAGCGGCTTGGAGAAATAATAGCCCTGCCCGCTCGAGCAGCCGAGCGCCGCCAGGGTGGTCGCCAGCTCGACCGTCTCGATGCCTTCGGCGGTCGTCGACATCCCGAGCGCCTCGGCAAGGCTGAGCACTGCCCGGACGATCGCCACGCTGTCGGGGTCGACCATCATCCCCGAGACGAAGCTGCGGTCGATCTTGAGGACGTCGATCGGCAGCCGCTGGAGGTAGGCGAGGCTCGAGTAGCCGGTTCCGAAATCGTCCATCGCCACCGTCGTGTCGAGCGCCTTCAGCGCCTCGAATACGCGGGTCGCCCGCGCCGGGTCCTGAACGATCGAGCTTTCCGTGAGCTCGAGGGTCAGCCGGTCGCCGCTCAGCCCGCTCGACTTCAAAGCGCTCGACACCACCTGGGCGATGTCGTCGCGGGCGACCTGGATCGCCGACAGGTTGACGGCGACGTAGAAGGGCAGCTTCTCGCCCGCCTCGCGGTCCCACCCGGCGAGCGTGCGCGTCGCCTTGTCCATCGCCCATCGGCCGAGCGTCAGGATCAGCCCGCTTTCCTCGGCGACGGGGATGAACTCGCTCGGGCTGATCTCGCCGCGCTCCTCGTGGGTCCAGCGCGCCAGAGCCTCGAAGCCCGCGACCTCGCCCGACTTCAGGTCGATCAGCGGCTGGTAGAACAGCTTCAACTGGTCCTTGTCGAGCGCCCGGCGGAGCTCGGTCTCGATCGAGAAGCGGCGCCGGGCGAGGCTCGCTTCCCTGGGCTCGTAGACCTGCGGCTTGCCGGCCGATTTGGCCTGCTTGACCGCGAACTGGGCGTTGCGGAACAGCTCCTCGGGGTCCTGCCGGGCGTCCATCAGCGCGACCCCGATCGCGCATTCGATGCGGATCTCGAGGTCGGACAGCTTGAACGGGGTCGCCATCACTTCCTGGATGCGCTCCGCCGCCTTGAGCGCGTCCTCGACCCCGCGGCGCAGCGACACCAGCACCCCGAACTCGTTGCCGCCGGTGCGGGCGAGCACGTCGCCGCCCCTCAAGGCCAGGATCAACCGCCTGGCGAAGGTGATCAGAAGCTCGTCGCCGGCGAGGCTGCCCATCGATTCGTTGATCCGGCTGAAGCGCAGCATGTCGACCACCAGCACCGCATGCTCGAGGTCGCGGGAGGCCTTGTCGCCGGCTTTCTCGATCGCCTCGGTGAACGCCAGCCGGTTGGGCAGGCCGGTCAGGCTGTCGCGCAGCATCTCGGCGCGAAGCGTGCGCTCGGCCTGCACCTCGACGGTGCGGTCGACGACGCTCAGCAGGCAGCGCGGGGCGGCGCCCTCGACGCGCGGCAGCGGCGCCAGCTTGATCCGGAAATAGCGCGCGGCGACCCCTTCGCCGTCGCGGAAATCGAGCTCGCCGACGCTGTCCGTGCCGGCGAAATATCCGGCCAGCAGCTCGGCGATCGGGCCCGACTTCAGGCACTCGGCATGGTCCCATTCGAGCGCCGTGCAGGTCGACTGGTCGACGGCGTCGCGGAAGCGCGAATTGTGCGCGAGGACGTGGACGCTGCCGTCGTCGTGCCGGGTGATGACCGCGGCGGCGATCGGCAGCGCCCCGAGCAATGCGGCATCGTCCGCCGTCGCAACGTGCGGGTGGGCATCGGAAGGCGCCCTCCGCCGGTGCCCCACGGGTCCCGGCGGACGTTTGGCTGCAACCTGCATGGCGATTGCCCTACGGGCGCGAGGTTAATTCCGGGTATAATTCCATGTCGAAACGGCTTGATGAATGATGGTTAATGGCGGGCCGGTCAGTCCGCCTGGCCTCAGCCGAACCGGTTGCTCCGCGGGAAACCCAGCGGCGGCATTCGCCCGGCCGCTCCGCGCGCGGCCCGCCATGGGGTCAGGTCGCTTTCGGTGCGCACCCGCCCGCTTTCGCCGCCGAGCGCCCAGCTGAGGCCGTCGGCGAAGCGGAAGGCGAGTGCGTCCGACAGGCCGCCGTCGCGATAGCGCTGCAGGGTCACGCCCTGCCCGCGGGCCAGCTCGGGAAGCTCGGACAAAGGGAACACCAGCATCTTGCGGTTCTCGCCGATCGTCGCCACCGAATCCGCGCCTTCCGGGATCTCGCGCACCGCCGCGACCTTCGCCCCGGGGCGCAGATTGACCAATTGCTTGCCCTTGCGGGTCTCGGCCAGGACCGCCTCGCCCGGAGTGACGAACCCGCGCCCGTCGGACGAGGCGACCAGCAATTTCGACTTGGCCCTCGCGACCAGGAAGGCGACGATCCCGACCTCGGCGTCGAGGTCGATCAGCAGCCGCACCGGCTCGCCGAAGCCGCGCCCGCCGGGGAGCTTGTCGCCGGCCAGCGTGTAGACCCGCCCGTTGTCCGCGAACAAAGCCAGCCGGTCGGTGGTCTGGGCGTGGAACTGGATGAACGGCCCGTCGCCCTCGCGCCACTTGAGCGCCTCGAGCTCCTCGCGCGCCAGGTGCCCGCGCATTGCCCGAAGCCAGCCGCGCTGCGACAGCAGGACGGTGATCGGCTCCTTCTCGATCATCGCCGACCAGTCGATCTCGCGGGTCGCGCCCGCCTCCTCGATCCGGGTCCGCCGCTCGTCGCCGAAGCTTGTCCGGACCGCGGCGAGGTCCTTCTTCAGCCGGGTGCGCTGCCGCGCCGGGCTCTCGACCAGCTTCGTGAGCTCGTCGCGCTCCCTGGCCAGCGCCTCGCGCTCCTTGGCGATCTGCACCTCCTCCAGCTTGCGCAATTGCCGCAGGCGCATGTTGAGGATCGCCTCGGCCTGGCGCTCGCTCAGCTCGAACTCGGCCATCAGCACCGGCTTCGGCTCGTCCTCGCTGCGGATGATGGCGATCACCCGGTCGAGGTTGAGGAAGGCGACCAGGAAGCCGTCGAGCAGCTCCAGCCGCTCGTCGATCTTGCCGATACGGGTGCGCGAGCGGTTGAGAAGCACCTCGATCTGGAACGCGAGCCAGGCGGTCAGCGCCTGCTTCAGGCTCATCACGCCCGGAGTCCGGTTGGCGTCGAGCACGTTTAGATTGAGCGGGAAGCGGATCTCGAGGTCGGTCAGCCGGAAGAGGCTCTCGAGCAGCAATTGCGGGTCCACCGTCCGCGACCGCGGCTCGAGCACCAGGCGCACTTTCTCGTCGCTCTCGTCGCGGACGTCGGCGAGGATCGGCAGCTTCTTGTCGGCGATCAGCGCCGCGACCTGCTCGATCAACCGGCCCTTCTGGACGCCATAGGGCATTTCGCTGACCAAAAGGTGCCAGCCGCCGCCTTTCTCG
>DASTZO010000046.1:0-4461 GCA_035764265.1 Sphingomicrobium sp. | reverse complement strand
GGCCTGGGCGTCGGTGTTGGCGACGATGAAGTCGACCCCCTGGACGTCGGCGGCGATCATGTTGGCGACGGCGTTGCCGCCGGCCCCGCCGACTCCGATGACGCTGATCCGCGGGCGAAGCTCGTCGACTTCAGGCCGGACGAAATCGATGCTCATGATCCCAAACCCCCCTCAAGCAGCCCCAACAAGCGGCAAGGTGCTGAACCTTCTGGCTGAATCATTGCATTATCCGATTCGCGGCGCGAGCGAAAACGACAGCGGACAACAAAAAATTGGGGACAATAGTTGCCGCGAAGACTCACTGTCCCGCGCTGGTGCAGTTTCGCGCCGTCAAAAGCCGCCGCGCATCGCGTCGATCAGCCGCCCGAACATGCCGGTCGCGGGCTTTTTCTGGGTGACGGTGCCGAGCGCGATGTCGCGGATGTCGCTGCTCCCCGAGCCGGCCAGGAACGCCAGCCCGACCAGGGTCGAGAAAGCTGGCCCGCTGTGAGCGTCGGGAAGGCCGGTGATGGTCCGCGGCCGGCCGACGCGGACCGCCCGGCCGAGCACGCCCTGCATGTAGTCGGCGATGTTCTTGAGCTCGGCCCCGCCGCCGGTCAGGACCACCTGCCGCCCGACCGGCCCGGTGAAGCCCAGCTCCTTCAAGGCCGCGTCGATCCGGGCGGTCAGCTCCTCGACCCGCTGGCGGATCACCATCATCAGCTGCGCGCGGGTGATCCGGGTCGGCTCGGCGCCCTCCTCGGAGCCGATCTGGGTCGCCTCGATCATCTCGTGATTGTCGCGTGGGGACGTCATCGCCGAGCCGTAGAAGCATTTGAGGCGCTCGGCGTCGCGCCGCTGGACCCCGAACGCGCAGGCGATGTCGTCGCTGATGTCCTTGGCGCCCAGCGGGATCGAGCGCAGCCCGACCAGCATCCCGCCGGCGTGGAGCGAGACGTTGGTGACCTCGGCTCCGAGCTCGACCAGGGCGACTCCCAGCTCGCGCTCCTCCCCGGTCAGGCAGGCGAGCGCGGCGGCGACCGGCGAGGCGACGATCGCCTTGACGCCCAGGTGCGCCGAGCGGATCACATAATCGATGTTGCGCAGCGGCGCCGGGTCGGCGGCGACGACGTGGATGTCGACCCCGAGCCGGTCGGCGTGGAGCCCGATCGGGTGCTTGACGCCCTCGACCCCGTCGATGGTGTAGAGCGCCGGGTGGGCGTGGAGCACGACCTGGCCGCCGCGGTCGAGCGCGTTGCGGCCGCCGGCCAGCAGCTGGTCGATGTCCGACTGCTCGATCTGGTGGCCGCCGAGTTCGACCTCGACATTGGCGACGTCGCTGTAGAGGCCGCCGGCGCCGTAGCCCGCCCACACCTCGTCGATGGTGACCCCCGACATGCGCTCGGCGAGCTCGACCGCCTCGCGGACCGCGAACTCGCTCGCTTCCATGTCGGTGATGTAGCCGCGCTTGACCCCGCGGCTTTCGCGCTGGCCGGTGCCGAGCACGCGCAGCCGGCCGTCGTCGTCGGAGGTGACGATGAGTGCGCTGACCTTGGACGAGCCGATGTCGAGCGCGGCGATCAGCCTGGATTCGGCGGGCGACGACATTGTTGCGCCGATCACCCTTCCGCCGGGGCTTCGGTGGCGATCGCTTCGCCGGTGATGGCTTCACCAGGGGCGCGCGGCAGCCGGACGATCATCTTGCCCGGGACGCGCAGGTCGAACCGCACCAGCCCGCGCCCGAGCAGGCCCGACGAGCGGTCAACCTTGGCGAACTTGGCCAGCGCCTGCCGGGCCGCGGCCTCGCCTTCGGGCAGAGCGACCGTCTCGCCGGTCTGGAACGCGAGGTCCCAGCGGCGCCGGCCGATCCACGTCGCGGACGCAAGCTGCGGCTTCAAGGTCGGAACCGCGCTCATCAGCCGGTCGAGCTCGCGCGCCCGGGCATTGGCTCCCGGCCCGATCAGCAGTGGCAGGTCGGGCATCTGGTCGACCCGCACCCGGTCGAGCACGACCCCTTCGCGATCGATCAGTGCGAGCCTTTGCCTGTCCTGCCAAAGCGCCGCCGGCTGCCGCTCGACGATGTCGATCACCAGCGTGTCGGGAAGGCGCCGCGACACCCGCGCGTCCTTGACCCAGCCGAACTGCAGCAGCCGGTTGCGGATATCCGCGACGTCGACCAGCGGCTGGGCGGGCTTGGAGCCGCCGGCGCTGTCCGACGCCTGGCGAAGCTCGTCGACAATCACCGCGTCGACCAGGGCCCGGTTCATCCGGTTGAGCCCGACGATCTCGTAGCCGCTGACGGTGAAGCCGGCGCGGCCGATCGCCGAGCCGGCCGAGGTCGCCGCCTTCGACGGGATGTCGAGCGCGATCACGACGACCACGCCCATCGCCAGCAGGAACGCGGCGAAGGCGAGCCCGGCGAGCCGGTTGGCGCGCGCGTGGCCGACCCTGCTCGAGGACCGCTTCGGCGCCGACTTGCGCGGCTTGGCGCGGGCCGGGCCGCCGCGGCGGACATGCGCGGCGCTCATGGCTCGTCCCCGAGCGCTTCGACGATCAGCCGCTCGACCAGCTCGCCGTAGCCGATGCCGCAATATTTGGCCTGCTCGGGCACCAGGCTCAGCGGAGTCATGCCCGGCTGGGTGTTGATCTCGAGCAAAAAGATGCCGGCCTCGCCCGCCTCGTCGTCCCAGCGGAAATCGGACCGCGACGCGCCCTTGCAGCCCAGGAGCCGGTGCGCCCTGGCGGCCATGTCCATCGTCGCGCGGGCGATGTCCTCGGGAATCTCGGCCGGGCAGACGTGGACCGTCAGCCCGTCGGTGTACTTCGCGTCATAATCGTAGAAGCCGGCGACCGGCTTCAACTCGGTCACCGCCAGCGCCTCGCCGCCGAGCACAGCGACGGTCAGCTCGCGGCCCTTGACGAAGGGCTCGGCGAGCAGCTTGTCGAAATGATGCCACGGCCCTTCGACCTCGCGGCCGATCGGGTTGCCGGTATTGCCGTCGTCGGTGACGATCGCGACCCCGACCGACGAGCCCTCGTTGACCGGCTTGAGGACATAGGGCCGCGGCATCGGGTCGGCCGCGTACAGGCTCTCGCTCTCGACCAGCCGGCCGGGCGGCATGCGGATGCCGTGCGGCACCAGCACCATCTTGGTCAGCTCCTTGTCGATCGCGATCACCGACGTCTCGAGCCCGCTGTGGGTGTAGGGGATCTGCATCAGGTCGAGCATTCCCTGGACGGTGCCGTCCTCGCCGGGGGTCCCGTGGAGCGCGTTGAACACCACGTCGGGCCGCACGGCGGTGATCAGCTGGGCGACGTTGCGGTCCATGTCGATCTCGGTGACGTTGGCCCAGCCGCGTGTCCGAAGCGCCTGCGCGACGCCGCGGCCGCTGGTCAGCGACACCTCGCGCTCGGACGACCAGCCGCCCATCAGCACCACGACATGCAAATCCTTGTTCATTGACGCACGTTCACTCGCTGCCGACCCGCTGGATTTCCCATTCGAGGGAGATGTTGGTCCTCGCCCGCACCCGCCGCCGGACTTCCTCGCCCAGCGCCTCGATATCGGAGCTCGTCGCGCTACCGAGATTGAGCAGGAAATTGCAATGCTTTTCCGACACTTGCGCGCCGCCCAGAGTCATTCCCCGGCAACCGGCGGCGTCGATCAGCGCCCACGCCTTGTGCCCCGGCGGGTTCTTGAAGGTCGAGCCGCCGGTGCGGCTGCGGATCGGCTGGGTCTCCTCGCGCGCCGCGGCGATTCGGTCCATCTCGGCGCCGATCCTCGCCGGGTCGCCGCGCGTCCCGCGGAAGGTCGCGTCGATCACCACCGACCCGTCGGGCACCGCGCTGTGTCGGTAGCTGTAGCCGAGCCTGTCGAGCGACCATTCCTCGACCTCGCCCGAGCGCAGGACCAGTGTCGCCGAGACGAGGATGTCCTTGACCTCGCGGCCGTAGGCGCCGCCGTTCATCCGGACGAAGCCGCCGACGGTGCCGGGGATGCCGCGCAAAAACTCGAGCCCGGCGATGCCCGCATCGCGAGCGGTCGAGGATACGAGGATGCCGCTCGCCCCGCCGCCGCAGCGCAACAGAGTGTCGTCCGGCTGCTCGATCCTGGCGAACGCCTTGCCGAGCCGGACGACGACTCCCGGAACCCCGCCGTCGCGGACGATCAGGTTCGACCCCAGCCCCAGCGCCATCACCGGCACGTCGGGATCGAGGCCCCGGAGGAATTCGGCGAGGTCGTCGGCGTCGGCCGGCTCGAACAGCCATTCGGCATTGCCGCCGCTCTTGAACCACACCAAAGGCGCCAGCGGCGCATCCTTGGTCAGCCGCCCACGCACGTTCACCTCAAGCCCGTTCGTCCCGAGCTTGTCGAGGGACTGTCCTTTCCTCACGGCCGGAGTAGACAAAATCAGCCCTTCGACAGGCTCAGGGCGAACGGTGGTCTCTTTGTCCCCGCTCATTTCGACACCCTCGCCTTGC
>DASTZO010000045.1:0-8016 GCA_035764265.1 Sphingomicrobium sp. | reverse complement strand
CGCGCTCGCGCCGCCGGCCATCGCGAAGGCCGAGGTCGTCTCGGCGAGCGCGCACGGTTTCGAGGTCCGGCATATCGTTTCGACCGTCATCCCGCAGCCCGCGGCGTTCGAGGCGTTCGGGCAGATTTCGAATTGGTGGGGCAAGGACCACACGTACTCGGGCGATTCCGCGAACCTGTCACTGTCGCTCAGCCCGGGCGGCTGCTTTTGCGAGCGGCTGCCGACCGGCGGCGGGGTCGAGCATATGCACGTCGCCTATGTCGTCCCCGGCGAGCGGGTGGTTCTGACCGGCTCCCTCGGGCCTTTGCTGTACGAGGCGACCGCCGGGGTGATGGACGTCAAGGTCGATAGGATCGCCGGCGGCTCGCGGCTGACCATGAACTACCGCGCCGCGGGCTTCGCCAACGGCGGCGCCGACAAGCTTGCCCCGCTGGTCGACCAAGTCCTGGGCGAGCAGATAGCGCGGTTCCGCAAATTCGCCGCGGCCATGCCCCAGACGCGCTAGGCGCGCTCGAGGGTGACGAAGCGGAACGGCGGCTCCTCGCCCGCATGATCCTCGCGCGCCACTTCGCGCCACTCGCCGGCCGAGCGCGGATCGTCGAGGAAGGTGTCGCCGTCCACGTCGGCGAGCACTTCGGTCAGCTCGATCCGGTCGGCGAGCGGCAGGAACAGCTGGAAGATGTCGGCGCCGCCGATCACCGAGACCGGCTCCTCGCCGGCCTTTGTCAGCGCCTCGCCGATGCTGTGGGCGACCTCGATTCCGTCGGCCCGCCAGGCGGGATCGCGGGTGATGACGATATGCCGCCGCCCCGGAAGCACCTTGGGGAGGCTGTCGAAGGTCTTGCGCCCCATCACCAGCACCGTGCCCATGGTCAGCGCCTTGAAGCGCCGGAGGTCGGCCGGGATGTGCCACGGAAGGCCGCCGCCCTTGCCGATCACGCCGTTGCTCGCCCGGGCGACCACCAGGGAGATCGGCGGCCGCGTCATGCCTTGACCGCGGCGGTCATCAGATAGGCGCGGCGCCGTTCCGCGAACTGGCGGTATTTGCCGCTGCCCTCGACCCCGGCGTAATTCTCGAGCTGGCGGCGGAACATCAGCCGCCCGACCAGCGGCGCCTGGCGGGCGATCAGCTCGCGGCGGCGCGGGCTGTCAAGCCGGCACGCCTCGGCGACGTTGGCGGTGACGTCGGTGAACTCGGCCTCGAACCCGGCGGCGGCGAGCTCGCGCTTCATCTGCTCGGCCTGGGCGGCGCGGAAGCTGTCGGTGTAGAGGAACACGCCGCCCGGCTTCAGCACCCGCGCCACTTCGGCGAAGAAGCGCGGCCGGTCGCCGTAATCGTTCGACGCCTCGACGTTGAGGAGGACGTCGAAGCTCGAGTCGGGGAACGGCAAGTCGAGCGCGCTGCCCTCGACGAAGCGCAGCCGGTCGTTCTCGCCGTAGGTCGAGCGGCAGAAGGCGACCGCGCTCGCGGCGACATCGAGCCCGGTGGCGTCGAACACGCCCGGGGCGGCGGCGAGCAAGGCGCCCAGCCCGCCGCCGCGGCCGCAGCTGACTTCGAGCAGCTTGAGGCCCGGCTCGAGGGACCGCTTCTCCTTCAAGAGCCGCAGCAGCTCGCGGTACATCTGGTGCTGGAAGCGCTGCGGGTGGTCGCCCTCGGCCGGAGCGAAGCCGTAATTGTTGGTCGTCGTCTCGCCCCAGTCGAGCGCGTAGAAGCGGTCCCACAGCGCCGGTCGCCGCGCATGATCGTCGCGGGCCCGGCGCAGGGTGCGCCGAAGGGCCGAGCGGCCGCCGTAGGCGATCAGGGCCACCGCCGCCGCACCGAGCGCAACCGGTAATGGGTTCATCCTCAATCAACTCCCGACAGGCTGGCGCTGCATTGGCGGCACGGGCGGCCAATGCCAAGCCCGCCGATTGCCGCTATGCTTCGCCAATGAAGCCCGATCCCCTTGATCGACAAGCGAAGCTGATCGCCGCAGTCCGGGAGAGGCTCGGGCCGCGGGCAGCCATCACCGACCCACAGGACGTCGAGCCGTGGCTGACCGACTGGCGCGGCCGGGTCCACGGGCGGGCCGCAGCGATCCTCGCGCCGGGCTCGACCGAAGAGGTCGCGGCGATCGTCGGCCTCGCCGCCGAGCATCGCGTCCCGCTGGTCCCGCAGGGCGGCAACACGTCGATGGTCGCCGGCGCAACCCCGCCCGAGGACGGCAGCGCCCTGATCCTCTCGCTGCGGCGGATGAACGCGCTGCGCTCGATCAGCGCCGAGACCAATTTGGCGGTGGCGGAGGCGGGGATGATCCTCGCCGACCTGCACGAGCGCGCGGCCGAAATCGGCCGCCGCTTCCCGCTGACTCTCGGAGCGCGCGGCAGCTGCACCATCGGCGGGCTCGTTGCGACCAACGCCGGCGGCACCCAAGTGCTCCGGTTCGGGACCATGCGCTCGCTGGTCGCGGGGCTGGAAGCGGTGCTTCCCGACGGCTCGGTCCACCACGGCCTGACCGCGCTCAAGAAGGACAATCGCGGCTACAGCCTCGACCATCTGCTGATCGGCTCGGAGGGCACGCTCGGGATCGTCACCGCCGCGGCGCTCAAGCTGGTGCCAGCGGTCGCGGCGCGGGCGGTCGCCTGGGGCGGGCTCGCCGACCCGCAGGCGGCGCTCGACCTGCTTCGCGCGATGCAGGCCCAGAGCGACATCGTCGAAGGCTTCGAGATCGTGCCCGGCGACTCGCTCGACCTGGTTCTGAAGCATATCCCCGGCACCCGCAGCCCGCTCGCCGGCCGGCACCGCTGGCACGTGCTGGTCGAGGCCACCTCGCCGGACTCGTCCGAGCCGCCCGGAGCCCGGCTCGAAGCGATGCTCGGCGAGGCGCTCGAGGCGGGGCTGGTCGAGGATGCGGCGATCGCGTCGAGCGAGGCCCAGGCCGAGGCGTTCTGGCGGATCCGCGATTCGATTTCCGAAGCCGAGCGGGCGGCCGGCGGCTCGATCGCCCACGACATCTCGGTCCCCGTCGCCGACATGCCGCGCTTCATGACCGCCGCCGCGGCCGAGCTCGAGCGCGCCTTCCCGGGGGTCGTCGCCAGCGGCTTCGGCCACCTGGGCGACGGCAACGTGCATTTCCACGTGCGGGCGAAGGGCCACCCCCCGGCGGCGATCAGCCACATGGTCCACGACCTCGTCACCGCGGCCGGCGGCTCGATCTCCGCCGAGCACGGCATCGGCCAGGTGAAACTGGAGGAGTTCGAGCGGCTCGCGCCCCCGGGCCGGATCGCCGCGCTGAAGGCGATCAAGCGCGCGCTCGACCCCCAAGGGCTGATGAACCCGGGCAAGCTGGTCCGCTAGGCGATCCGGATCAGGTCGCGCAGCCGCTGGGCGAACGGCTCGACGGCAATGCCGCTGCGGACCGCGACGAACAGGGTGTCGTCGCCGGCGATCGTTCCGGCCACTTCGGGCAGCTTGGCCTGGTCGAGCGCCAGGCCGACGACGTGGGCCGACCCGGGCGGCGTGCGGACGACGACCATGCTGCCCGAAGTCTCGATCGACTGAGCCCATTCGCCGAAAATCCGTTCGAGCCGCTTGGCCGCCCAATCGCGGTCGCCGAGCTGGTCGGGCAGCGAATAGCCAAGCGCCCCGCCGCGCCGAACCTTGACCGCGCCGATCTGGTCGAGGTCGCGCGACACCGTCGCCTGGGTGACCGCGTAGCCGAGCGTTACGAGCCGCGAGGCGATCTCGTCCTGGCTGCGCACCGGCGCTTCGCGCAACAAATCGACGATCGCGCGCTGCCGCTTGCTCCTGGCGTCGGTCATCGGCCGCTCCCCACCAGCCAGGCGATCGCCCCGCGCGCGCTGTGCATCCGGTTTTCCGCCTGGCGCCAGACCGCGCTTCGCGGGCCGTCGATCACGCCGGCGATGACCTCCGCGCCGCGGTGCGCGGGCAGGCAGTGCAGGAACCAGCCGTTGGCCGAGCGCGCCATCAGTGCCTGGTCGACTTGATAAGGCGCGAAAACCGCTGCCCGCTGCTCGGCTTCGGCCTCGTTGCCCATCGACGCCCAGACGTCGGTATAGACGATCTGCGCGCCGTCGGCCGCTTCGGCGGGATCGGACAATTGCTCGACTCCGTCGAGCCGTTCGAGCTCGGCCGCCGGCAATCCGTGGCCGTCGGGGCTGGCGATGCGAAGCTCGGCGCCAGCGAGCGCGCAGCCTTGCGCCAGCGACCGGCAGACGTTGTTGGCGCCATCGCCGATGAAGGCGATGCGCGCGCCCTCGAGCCGCCCGAGAAGCTGGCGGATGGTCAGCAGGTCGGCGAGCGCCTGCAGCGGGTGGTGCGTGTCGGACAGCATGTTGACCACCGGCGTGGCGGTCGCCTGCGCCATCTCGGCCAGCACCCGGTGGTCCTTGACCCGGGCGGCGATCAGCGCGTGGTAGCAGGCGAGCGTCCGGGCGACGTCGGCGACGCTTTCGCGAACCCCGGGGTCGATCTCCTCGTTGCGGATGTGGACCGGGTGCCCGCCGAGCTGCACGACCGCCATCTCCATCGAGTTGCGGGTGCGGGCGCTCGGCTTCTGGAAATAGAGCGCGACGCCCTGTCCGGCGAGCGGCCGGCCGAGGTCGTCGCGTTCGGACAGCTCGAGGATATGCAGCAGATCGTCCTTGCCGAGGTCGGCGATCGTCAGCAGGCCGCTCATTCGCCCCTCCGGACCATGGTGCCGATCCCGGCGTCGGTCAGGAGCTCGATCAGAAGCGCGTGCGCCACCCGCCCGTCGATGATGTGGGCGGTGCCGACGCCGCCGTCGACCGCGTCGGCGCAGGCGCGCAGCTTGGGGATCATCCCGGCGCTGACGCTCTCGTGCTCGATCCGCTCGCGCAGCTGGCCCGACGTGATCTGGTGGACGAGGCTGCCCTCGTCGGCGGGATCGTCGAGCAGGCCCGGAGCGGCGGTCAGATAGACGATCTTCTCGGCCTTCATCGCCACCGCGATCGCCCGGGCGGCCTCGTCGGCGTTGATGTTGTGCGGCTGGCCGGCTGAGTCCGAGCCGATCGTCGAGACCACCGGGGCCAGGCCTTCGTCGAGCAACCGGTCGAGCACCGACGCGCGCACGTGCGCGACCTCGCCGACGAAGCCCAGCGCCGGGTCGCCCGCCACCGCCGTCAGAAGCCCCGCGTCCTCGCCCGACACGCCGACCGCGACCGGGTCGTCCAATGCCTCGCGGTTGATGGTCGCGACGAGGTCGCGGTTGACCTTGCCGGCGAGCACCATGCGGACGATGTCGAGCGTCTCGGCGTCGGTCACCCGAAGGCCGTCGCGGAACTCGGGCTCCTTGCCCATCCGCCGCATCAGCTCATCGACCTGCGGGCCGCCGCCGTGGACCAGCACGCAGCGGACGCCGACGCTGCGCAGCAGCAGAACGTCCTGGGCGAGCGCCCGGTCGAGCGCCTCGTCGATCGCCGCTCCGCCCAGCTTGACGACGACGGCCTTGCCGTTGAAGCGCTGGATATAGGGGAGCGCCTGGACCAGCAGCTCGGCGGAGACGGCGGGCGAGATCATGACGTCGCGCTATTCTCTTTGATGTAGCCAGGGCCGAGATCGACGCCGATCATCGTCGCGCTGCCCGAGCCGAGGCCGAGCGCGACGTGGATGTCGATGCGCTCGCCGGCCATGTGCGCGGCGACGGCCGCGGCATCATGCGGGACCTCGGCGCCGCCGCGGGCGACGACCACATCGCCGTAGGCGACGCTCGTCCGCTGGGTCTCGAAGGCGATGTCGGCCGAGCCGGCGGCGGCGAGGATCCGGCCCCAGTACGCGTCGGCGCCGTACCAGCTGCACTTGACGAGATTGTTCTCGGCGATCGCCTTGGCCGCCCGGCGCGCCTCGCTCGCGCTGGCGGCGCCGCTGACCCGGACGACGGCGATCTTGGTCATTCCTTCGGCGTCGAGCGCCATCTGCCAGGTCAAATCCTCGCACAGCTTGTGCAAGGCGTCGGCGAACTCGGCCGGATCCACCGCCCCGGCGCGTCCGTTGGCGAGCAGCATCGCGCTGTCGTTGGTCGAGGTCGCGCCGTCGACGTTCAATGTGTTGAAGGTCGCGTCGCACGCCTCGCGCAACAGCTGCTGCAGCATCGGCTGCGGCAGCTTCGCGTCGGTGGTCAGGAAGGCGAGCATCGTCGCCATGTTGGGCGCGATCATCCCGCAGCCCTTGGCCATCCCGCCGACGGTGAAATTGCTGCCTCGGACCAGCGCCTGCTTGGGCTTGCTGTCGGTGGTCAGGATCGCCTTGGCGGCGTCGTCGGCTCCCTTGCGCGACAGCCTGGCGGTGAGCTTCGGGGTGGCGTCGAGGATCGCGTCGATCGGCAGGTGTTTGCCGATGATCCCGGTCGAGCAGACGAGCACGTGCTGAGAGTCGATTCCGAGTGCCCGCGCGGCGGCCGCGGCCATCGCCTCGGCATCGGCATGGCCTTGCGCGCCCGTGCCGGCGTTGGCGTTGCCCGAATTGACGATCACCGCCGCGACCTCGCCGCCGTTCTCGGCGAGGCGCGCCCGGTCGAGCTCGACCGGCGGAGCGGCGAACTTGTTTTGCGTGAACACCGCAGCCGCGGTCACCGGCCGGCCGTCCTCGGTGGCGAGCAACGCGAGGTCGAAGCGGCGGCGCTTGATCCCGGCGTGGCAGCCGGCGGCGACGAATCCGGGGGCGGCTGTGATGCTCACGGGCACACTCCCGCGCGGCTCAGCCCGGCGGCCTCGTCGAGCCCGAGCATCAGGTTCGCGCACTGGACCATCTGCCCCGCCGCCCCCTTGCCGAGATTGTCGAGCGCGGCGAGGGCCAGCACCCGGCCGGTGCGCTGGTCGAACCGGGCGGTCAGGTGCGCGGCGTTGCTGCCCAGCGTCCATTTGGTCGACGGCGGCTGCTCGGAAACCTGGATGAACGGCTCGCCGGCATACGCCTCGGCGAGCGCCTCGAGCGGGTCGCAAGGCCCCTTGGCGAGCCCGTAGCAGGTCGCGAGGATGCCGCGGTTCATCGGCGTCAGGTGCGGCGTGAACAGCACGCCCTCGCCTAGCTCCATCTCCAGCTCCGCGGTGTGGCGGTGGTTGAGCAGCCCGTAGGCGGTGAAATTCTCGGCGACGGTCGAAAAATGCGTCGCCGCGCTGGGCGAGCCGCCGGCGCCGCTGACCCCCGAGGCCGCGTCGACGATGATGCTGCCGGGCTCGATCAAGCCGAGCAGCGGCTTCAACGCGAGGATCGCGGCGGTCGGGTAGCAGCCGGGCGCCGCGACCGCCTTGGCCGAGACGATCGCCTCGCGGTGCATCTCGGGAAGGCCGTAGGCAAAGCTTGCGAGCCGCCCGGGCGAGCGATGCTCCTCGCCGTACCAGCGCGCATAGGCGCCGGCGTCGTTCAGCCGGAAGTCGGCGCCGAGATCGACCAGCGGGATGCCCCGCTCGAGGATCGCCGGGGCGATGTCCTGCGACCGGCCGTGGGGCAAGGCCGCGAAGACCAGGTCGATCCCGTCGAGCGCGGCCGGGTCGTAGGCCTCGACCCGGGAGCCCGGATAATCGAGCGCCAGCTGCGGATGAACGGCGGCGAGCGGCTCGCCGGCGCGGCTGTCGCCGAACAGCCGCGCCGCGCGGATGTGCGGATGGGCCGCGCAAAGCCGCAGCAGTTCCGCGCCGACATAACCCGACGCACCGAGGATCGCCGTTCGAACCATCGGGCGCCCATGCACGGATGTGCATAATTATTCAATACATAAAATGATTATGCAGCTGGACCCGCGTCCCTGGTCTAGCGGCCAGTAGGGCATCGACCGCGAAGATCGCCGGGGGTCGGCAGGCCGGTTGAGCTAGTCGTCGATCTTCACTGCGTCGCCAAAGAACACGCTTGTCAGCACCGTGCCCTGTTCGTCCTCGACGTCGATTCGATGGTTGAGGTTGATCCGGCCGCGTTCTTTCATCGTTTCGCACATCAGCACTCGTGCCGAGTCGGTGGCGAACCTGCGCGCCGTCTCGACGTCGCGAAGCTCGGCGCCCTCC
>DASTZO010000044.1:0-4607 GCA_035764265.1 Sphingomicrobium sp. | reverse complement strand
GCGTCCCGCAGACGGACGAGCAGGGCAACGGCTATATGAAGCGGTTCGAGACGACCCCGGGCCGAATGCTGCTCGGCGAGACACTTCCGAAGAGCCACAAAGTGCCGTTCGAGACCGTCAACCGCCTTCTCACCAAGAAGGAGATCGGCGACGTCATCGACATCGTCTATCGCCACACCGGCCAGAAGGAGACGGTGCTGTTCGCCGACGCGATCATGCAGCTCGGCTTCCGCCACGCCTTCGCCGCCGGCATTTCGTTCGGCAAGGACGACATGGTCATTCCGGGTTCGAAGGTAGGCTTGGTCGACGACACCCGCGGGCTCGTCAAGGATTACGAGCAGCAGTATCAGGACGGACTGATCACCCAGCAGGAAAAGTACAACAAGGTGATCGACGCCTGGTCCCGCTGCGGCGACCAGGTGGCGACCGCGATGATGGCGGAAATCTCGGCCACTCCGAAGGGCGAAGACGGCCGCGAGGCGCCGGTCAACTCGATCTACATGATGGCCCACTCGGGCGCGCGCGGCAGCCAAGCGCAGATCAAGCAGCTCGCCGGCATGCGCGGCCTGATGGCCAAGCCGTCGGGCGAGATCATCGAGACGCCGATCATCTCCAACTTCAAGGAGGGGCTGACCGTCCTCGAATATTTCAACTCGACCCACGGCGCCCGCAAGGGCCTCGCCGACACCGCGCTGAAGACCGCCAACTCGGGCTATCTGACGCGGCGGCTGGTCGACGTCAGCCAGGACGCGGTGATCATCGAGGAGGATTGCGGCACCGACCGGGCGCTCGAGATGCGCGCCATCGTCCAGGGCGGCGCGGTGATCGCCTCGCTGTCCGACCGGGTGCTCGGCCGGACCACCGCCGAGGACATCGTCGATCCCAAGACCAGCGACGTCATCATCCCCGAGGGCTCGCTGCTCGACGAGGCGATGGTCGCCAAGATCGAGGAGATCGGGCTCCAGGGCGTGCGCATCCGCTCGCCGCTGATCTGCGCGTCCAAGCAGGGCGTGTGCGCCAAATGCTACGGGCGCGACCTCGCGCGCGGAACGCCGGTCAACATCGGCGAGGCGGTCGGAGTGATCGCCGCCCAGTCGATCGGCGAGCCGGGCACCCAGCTGACGATGCGGACCTTCCACATCGGCGGCGCCGCTCAGCTCAACGAGCAGTCGAACCTCGAGGCGCCGGTCGACGGCACGATCGAGTTCCGCGACATGCCGATGATCATCGACCCGCGCGGCCGGCACGTGTCGCTGTCGCGCTCGGGCGAGATCGCGATCCTCGACATGGACGGGCGCGAGCTGTCGACCCACCGGGTGCCGTTCGGAGCGCACCTGCTGTGCGAGAGCGGCCACATCGTCAGCCGCGGCGACCGGGTCGCCGAGTGGGACCCCTCGTTCAGCCCGGTGATCACCGAGAAAGCGGGCACGGTCGCCTACCAGGACCTGATCGAGAACCGCACGCTCACCGAGCAGGTCGACGAGTCGACCGGGATCACCCAGCGCGTGGTGACCGAGGACATGGCGAAGTCGAAGAAGGACACGCTCCACCCGCGGCTCACCCTGACCGGGGGCAAGGCCAAGGAAGCGGGCGTCTACCGCCTCGCTTCGGGGGCGATCATCGCGGTCGAGGACGGCCAGGCGGTCGAGGCCGGCGAGGTGCTCGCCCGCTTGCCGCGCGAGGCCGCGAGGACACGCGACATCACCGGCGGTCTGCCGCGGGTTGCCGAGTTGTTCGAGGCCCGCAAGCCCAAGGAGAATGCGATCATCGCCAAGGTCTCGGGCAAGGTCAGCTTCATGAAGGACTACAAGGCCAAGCGTAAGATCGCGATCATCCCCGACGACGGCTCGGAGCCGGTCGAGTATCTGGTTCCCAAGTCGAAGGTGATCGACGTCCAGGAAGGCGACTATGTGAAGCGCGGCGACAATCTCGTCGGCGGCTCACCCGATCCGCACGACATCCTCGAGGTGCTGGGGGTCGAGGCGCTGGCCGAATATCTCGTCAGCGAGATCCAGGAGGTCTACCGGCTCCAGGGCGTCAAGATCAACGACAAGCATATCGAGGTGATCGTCCGCCAGATGCTTCAGAAGGTCGAGATCACCGACGGCGGCGACACCACCCTGCTCGCCGGCGAGCAGGTCGACCGCGACGAGATGGACGAGGCCAATTCGCGCCTCGAGAAGAAGCAGCGGAAGGCCGAGGGCAAACCGGTCCTGCTCGGGATCACCAAGGCGTCGCTGCAGACCCGCAGCTTCATCTCGGCGGCATCGTTCCAGGAGACGACCCGGGTGCTCACCGAGGCCGCGGTCCAGGGCAAGATCGACACTCTGAACGGGCTCAAGGAGAATGTCATCGTCGGCCGGCTGATCCCGGCCGGGACCGGCGCCGGCATGAATCGCCTGCGGGTCGCCGCGTCGAGCCGCGACACCGCGCTGAGGGCGGCCCAGCGCAAGCTGCAGGAGTCGCTGATCCTGCCGAACAGCGCGGCCGAGGAGCATGCGGCCGAGCTGGCGCAGGGGCCGGAAGCGGCGGTCAATGCCGATCCGCTGGCCGAGGTCGCGCCGTCGGGCAACGGCCTCGACGCCGATGCGGGCGAGTATCTGAAGGACTGACGCCTTCGTTCGCCGACAAGGCTTCGATCGCCGACAAGAAAGCCCCGCCGGAGCGATCCGGCGGGGCTTTTGTCGTTTGCAAACTCAATAAGCGGACGGGATCAGGTGTTGTTGTCGACCTCGTTGGCGACCGAATTGACGTCTGCAGCGGCGCCGCGGACGGTGTTGCACGCGGCAACCGCGACCGACCCGCCGATCAATACGATGGTCATCAGCTTGCGAAACATGTCGTTTTCTCCTGTCCTTGCACCCGATGAACGCGCAAATGCACAAAAGCGCTCCATTGCGCTACCGCAATTTTCTCACGGCTTGTGGGTGCCACCGCCTAGACCGCGACCGGGGCGGCGATGTGGGGGTGCGGGTCGTAGGCCTGGAACTCGAAATCCCCGGGCTCGTAACCGTCGATCGCCTGCCCGCGGTCCCTGAGCACCAGCCGGGGCAGCGGCCGCGGCTCGCGGCTGAGCTGGAGCCGGGCCTGCTCGAGATGGTTGGAGTAAAGGTGGCAGTCGCCGCCGGTCCAGACGAACACTCCGGGCTCGAGCCCGCACTCCTTGGCTAGCATGTGAGTCAGGAGCGCGTAGCTGGCGATGTTGAACGGTACCCCGAGGAAGAAATCGGCGCTGCGCTGGTAGAGCTGGAGGTTGAGCCGCCCATTCGCCGCCTGGGTCTGGAACAGGCAGTGGCACGGGGCGAGCGCCATCCGGTCGATCTCGCCCGGGTTCCAGGCGGTGACGATCTGGCGGCGCGACGAGGGCTCGCGCTTGATCAGCTCGATCAGCTGGCGGATCTGGTCGATGTGGCGGCCGTCGGCGGCTTCCCAGTCGCGCCACTGCTTGCCGTAGACCGGGCCGAGGTCGCCGTTGGCGTCGGCCCACTCGTCCCAGATGCTCACGTTGCGCTCCTTGAGCCAGCGGATGTTGGTGTCGCCGCGAAGGAACCACAGCAATTCGACGATGATCGAGCGCAGGTGCAGCTTCTTGGTCGTCAGCAGCGGGAAGCCGTCGGCGAGGTCGAAGCGCATCTGCGCCCCGAAGTGGGTCAGGGTGCCGGTCTCGGTGCGGTCCATCTGCTCGACGCCCGTCTCGAGGATCAGCCGCATCAGGTCGAGATATTGCCGCATCGGGCGCTATCCCTATACGCTGCGCGGTCGGCCACCAAGAGGGGTGGTTTGGTCCGCTTCGGACGGTTTTTCGCTCCGGGGCGGACGCGGTTGAAGTGGCCGCCCGCCACCGCCGCACCTAATGTCGCCCGATGCGATATCAGCGTGCCGAATTTCCGCTGAAACTGGATGGGCTCGACGCCGCGCGCCGCTTCTTCGCCGGTTGCTTCGCCGACGCAGATCCGATGTCCGAAAGCCTGTGGGTCGCCCATGTCGACCAGCAGGCGCGCTGCGTCCACCTGAGCCGTCACGCCGGCGATGAGGAAGGAGCCGATTTCCCCCTGCGCTCGATCATCGCCGACGCGGCGGCCCACGGCAGCGCCGGGATCGTGCTCGCGCACAATCACCCGAGCGGCGACCCGGCGCCGAGCGACGCCGATTGCCGAGCGACCCGCCGGCTGGCGTCGGCGGCGGAAGCGCTCGACTGCGCGGTTCTCGATCATCTGGTGTTCGCCGGCACCGAGTGCACCAGCCTGCGCCGGATGGGCCTGCTGTAGCCTCAGCCGCCGAGCGCGCTTACCCCTTGCACGGCCGGATGTCGGCCGGGCGCGGCCGCGGCGCCCCGATCCCGAACATCGCCAGATAGGCGTCGCCGCCGGTCAGGGTCGTGACGTGCACGCGCCGCATCCCGACCGCGGCGAACTCGCAGGTCAGCAGGGCGGGCGAAATCCCGTGGCGCTTGGTCGGCCGGTCGAGCTCGACCACCACCACCAGGCCGTCGGGCTTGAGCCCTTCGCGCAGATGCCACAGGAACGCGTAGGGCGACTGCACCTCATGGTACATGTGGACCAGGAAGATGCGGTCGAACGAGCGGGCGGGAAGCAGCGGGTCGTCGG
>DASTZO010000043.1:0-3212 GCA_035764265.1 Sphingomicrobium sp. | reverse complement strand
CGATCACCAAATCGGCCTCAACCTCGTCGAATTCGCCGACCACCCGGTAGCCGGCGGCCTCGACGATCGGGCGCAGCATGTTCTGCATCCACGGGTCGTCGGCCGGGATCCGGCAGACCGGCTGCTCGTCGGCCGGTTTCGCGGCCGGGCCGACATGGTTGGCGAACAGCCAGTGCGCGTCGACCAGTTCGGCCGGCTCGCCGGCGACCAGGGTAACGCCGCTGATTTCGCCCGGCTGCTCGGACTGGATGACGTCGTGGTCGATGACCGACAGGTCGATCACCTCGTCGAAGCAATAGCCGACCTCGTGGCTGCCGTCGTTCAGGCGGAATAGGCGCACCTTGTCAGCGGTGAGCTCCTGGCCGCCGATCCCGGCGAGCGGAAGGATCGCCTCGCCGAGCTGCACCCGAAGCTGGCCGGCGCCAGGCCGGATCGAGTCCGCGGGCACTTCCTCGATCCGGTCGACGACCGACAGGCGAAGCGCGCGCCGGGCGCCGTCGAGGCCGCGGAACAGGATCACCTCGGTGGCTTTTGCGGCCGGCGCGATCGCCGGCCCCTCGGCGATCCGGGCGGCGCGCTCCTGCGCCTCGAGCCTGACGCCGCCGACCTCGGCCAGCCCGGCCGGGTCGAACAGCAGGATCGGGCTGCCGTCGTCGGCAAGGGTCGTGCCCGCGTACAGGCCGGTCGCCATCACCGCCGGGGCGGCCGGCTTCACCACCAGTTCCTCATGGTCGTGGATCCGGTCGACCGCGAGGGCGTAGACGTCGCCGCCGGCCGGCCGGAGCACGATCAAGGTGCGCTCCTCGTCGCTGACCGGGCTGTCGAGGCCGAGGATGTCGGCGAGCACGATCTGCGGCACCCGGCGGCCGCGGATGGTCGCGATCCCGGACCCGCCGACCCGCTCAAGCTTCACCGATTCGCCGTTGGCGCGGACGATCTCATCGATCGCCGAGCGCGGAATCGCGAAATGCTGGCTGCCGATCGACACCGTCAGGGCCGGGATGATGGTCAGCGTCAGCGGCACACGCAGCGTCATGCGCGTGCCGACGCCCGGGCGGCTGTCGACCTCGACCAGCCCGCCGATGCGCTCGACGTTGGAGCGGACGACGTCCATGCCGACGCCGCGGCCCGAGATGGCGGTGACCGAGCTGGCGGTCGACAGCCCGGCCTCGAAGATCAGCGCCAGCTGCTCGCGCGGGCTCATTTCGGCGGCGGCGGCCTTGGTCAATGTGCCGGCGGCGATGGCCTTTTCGACCAGCTTCTTGCCGTCGATGCCGCGGCCGTCGTCCTGGATGTCGATCAGGATCTGGTTGCCCGACTGGCGCGCGGAAACGCACAGGATGCCGATCTCGCGCTTGCCGGCCTTCAGCCGCTCGGCGGGAGTCTCGATGCCGTGGTCGACGGCGTTGCGGATGATGTGGGTCAGCGGATCGCGGATCATCTCGATCATCTCGCGATCGAGCTCGACGTCGCCGCCCTCGATATCGACCAGCACCTGCTTGCCGAGCTCGGCCGACAGGTCGCGGACCATGCGCGGCAGGCCGACGAACAGATTCTCGATCCGCTGCATGCGGGTGCGGGTGATCGCGTCGCGCATCTCGGCGATGATCGACGACAGGCGCTCGAAGGCGCCGTCGACCGGCACGTCGGTCGGGGATTCGCGGAGCCGGCGGGCGAGCTCGTTGCGCGCCAGCACCATGTCGGAAACGCCGCTCATCACCCGGTCGAGCAGCTCGACCGACAGGCGGATGGTGCGCGGAGCGGCGATCTTGCCTTGCGCCTCGGCGACCGTAGCGGCGACCGGAGCGACGGCGCCGTCGGTGCCGGGCTCGAGCGCCGCGATCAGCGCGCTGTCGTCGCCCGCCGGCATATCGGAGCCGGAGTCGATCGCGGCGACCATCTCGCCGATCCGGTCGATGATCGCGAGCACCGCGCTGACCAGCGCGCCATCGGCCTGGCGGCGGCCGGCGCGGACGTCGGCGAGCGCGTCCTCGGCCGCGTGGCTGAGCGCTTCCAGCCGCGGGAATTCGAAAAAGCCGCAATTGCCTTTGACGGTGTGGACGAAGCGGAAGATGGAATCGAGGCGCGCGCGGTCGTCGGGCGCCGCTTCCCAGGCGACGATCTCGCCGCCCAGCGATTCGAGCATCTCCCGGCATTCCGCTACGAAATCGGCAATCAGATCGTCCATCGCCGCTGTGGGCCCCCAACCGCTGTTCGGGGACGCTTATGCCGGGCAGGTGTTAACGCTGCGTTATCCCTGTCCCGGGCGAAATCGAGGGGCCTGTCGCGCAGCTATCGCTGTCGGGGAAGGGTCGCACCCATCATCAGCACCGCGTCGGCGGGGTCGGACAGGCGGATCGAGCCGCCGGCCTCGGCGGCGAGGCTGTGCGCGAGCCAGGCGCCGGCGGCACGCGGCTCGACCGTCCCATTCGCCTCGCCGTTGAGCAGCGTTGCCCGAAGCGTCGGGTCGAGCAGGATCCGCGGGCCTTCGGCGCGGATCACCAGCTCCAGGAGCTCGTCGGTCGATTCGGCGCCGACGTCCAGCCGGCCGCCGCGGACCAGCGCATCGCCGGCCAGCAGCGCCAGGTTGAGCAGCAATTTGACCGCGCCCTTGGGCAAATGGTCGCCGGGGACCATCCAGCCGAGCTCGATGCGCCGCTCGGGCCCGAACACGCCTTCGAGCGCGGCCTGCGCCTCATGGGTGTCAATGCTGTCGCCAAAGCCGCCGGCGGCGCCGAACGCGAGGCGGAAGAATTTGAGCTTGTTGGCCGATGCCCGGGCGCTTTCCCCAAGCAATTCGAGGCACTTGTCGAGCATCTCGGGGTCGGTTTCGTCGGCCATCAGTTCGATGCCGTTGTTCAGCGCCCCGACCGGCGACATCAAATCGTGGCACAGGCGCGAGCAGAGCAGGCTGGCGAGGTCGACGGCGTTCATCGCGGCGCGGTGATGCGGCAACGGCCGTGGCAGCGCAAGCGGGCGCTGGCTTGAACCGCCGCGAGCCGCGCCCATATGCTTGGCGCAATGGCCGGGGGGCAGCAGATCATCGACGTGCGGCTGGGTCCGGACCATGCCGGCTGGCGCCTCGACCGGGCGCTTGCCGCCGCGGTGCCGACCCTGTCGCGCGAGCGGCTGAAGGCGCTGATCCGGAGCGGCGCCCTGACGCCCCCGGTTCGCGACCCCGCCACCAGGGTCAAGGGCTGCGAGGCGTTCCG
>DASTZO010000042.1:0-7833 GCA_035764265.1 Sphingomicrobium sp. | reverse complement strand
TGGCTGCGCGAGACCATTTTGGCGAGGTCGAAGCCCGGCTTACCGGCCGACAGGCCGAAGCGTTCGGCATGCTTGCTGTGGTGGAAGATCTCGGCCGAGCGCAGCAGCGCCTTGGTCGGGATGCAGCCCCAGTTGAGGCAGATCCCGCCGAGCACTTCGCGCTCGACGATCGCGGTCTTGAGGCCCAGCTGCGCCGCCCGGATCGCCGCGACATAGCCGCCCGGCCCCGAGCCGAGCACGATAAGGTCGTAACTTTCAGCCATTGCCCTGTTCCTGTCCCGCGATCGCCCGCGGCTTGTCGTTCGAGTCGAGCGCGACGAAGGTGAACTCGCCTTCCGCGACCGGCTTTTCGCCCTCGCCGTCGCGCTCGCGGGCGACGGCTTCGGCCTTCAGTTTCAACGACGTGCGGCCCTGGCTCATCAGCTCGACATAGACGCTGAGCTCGTCGCCGACCGCCATCGCGCCGGGGAATTTGACCGCGTCCGCGGCAACCAGGATCGCCTTGCCGCGCGTGTGGCGCGACGCGAACGAGCCGCAGGCCAGCCCCATCTGCCCCATCAGCCAGCCGCCGAACACGCCGCCGTAGGGGTTGGTGTCGGCCGGCATGGCGGTCACCCGGATTGCGGGCTCGCGGGTCATTTGCGCCGCCCCGGCTCGACGACCATGAACCACCACGACACGCCCGAGCACAAGCCGACCAGCGCGAACAATGCCAGGCTCGGTCCGTCCATGAGCTGCGGCGTGGAGGCGGTGATGAACAGCCCGGTGCGGAACAACAGCCAGAGCAGCAGCGCCGCAACGATGCTGATCGCCAGGTGCGGCGCGAGACCGCCCGAGCGGCGGGCGATCATCCGCCGGGCTTTTGGCTGCTCGACGAACCAGCCGAGGATCGCGGCCGGTATGAACGCGAAGGCGGGGGCCCAGAACAGGACGACGGCGGCGACCACCGCGAGCTCCATGACCGGGTCGCGCATTCCGGCGAATTCCATCGGGCCGGTGACCACCAGGATCAGGAAACCCAGCACGGAGGACGCGACCGAGGCGGCCACAACGGCCGCAAACCCGCGCGAGCGCAATTGGGCAGGCGTCAAGCCGCCATCTCCATCTGTCCCATCAGCCACACCCCGAACACGGCGCCGTACGGGTTGAGGTCAGCAGGCATGGCAGTGACGCGGATGAGGGGGAGACTCCATCTCAATCGTGGATTGGCTGTAAAGCGACGTTCGGGTCTCGTCGGACAACCAAAAGCCACCAAGTGATGCCTGCCAAGCAGCCGGGAACAACGAGCAGCCACAGCCAAGCCCAATACGCAGCCGGCCAAACGAAAACCACCATTGCCGAGGCTCCGCCGAGACCTCCACCGAGGATATAGAGGAGTGGCGAACGAACATCCTTCCACTGCAGCAGGGTGACCACAGGTAGAAAGAAGAACGTCAGAAAGAACCAGGCCGGAGCCAAAGTCCCGAGTAGCCAGCCTCCCGTCGCATCAAGAATGCCCAGAAGGCTTCCGTCACCCTTCAGATTTTCGACGTAACCCATCAGAGTAGACGCGATTCCGGCGGCGACACTCGCAACGAGCCAAGTTACAACCACTGCTCCAAACCTGAGCATCAAGCCAGCATCCCCAGCGGCGCTTCGACCAGGCGCTTGAACGCCTGCATCAGCCGCGCCCCATCGGCGCCGTCGATGGCGCGGTGGTCGAAGCTTCCGGTCGCCGACATGACCGTCGCGATCTGCAGGGAATCGTTGATTACATAGGGGCGCTTCTCGCCGGCGCCGATCGCCATGATCATGCCTTGGGGCGGGTTGATCACCGCCTCGAACTGCTTGATCCCGTACATCCCCATGTTGCTCAGGGACGCGGTGCCGCCCTGATATTCGTGCGGCTGCAGCTTGCCGTCCTTGGCGCGGGCGGCGAGGTCCTTCATCTCGCTGGAGATCGCCGACACGCTCTTGCCGTCGGCGTTGGCGACGATCGGGGTGATCAGCCCGCCCGGGATCGACACCGCGACCGAAATGTCGGCGCGGCTGTACTTGATCAAATTGTCGCCGGCGAAGCTGACATTGCACTCGGGCACCTCGATCAAGGCGTGGGCGAGCGCCTTGATCAGCAAATCGTTGACCGACAGCTTGACATTGCGCGCCTCGAGCCCGGCGTTGAGCTCGGACCGCAGCTTCAAGAGCGCGTCCAGCTGGACGTCGACGGTCAGATAGATGTGCGGGACCTGCTGCTTCGACTCGGTCAGCCGGCGGGCGATCGTCCGCCTCATGTTCGACAGCTTGACGACCTCGTGCGGGATCTCGCCCGGCTCGACCGGCGCGGCGCGCGGAGCCGCAGCGGCCCCAGGCGCCGCCATCGCCCCGCCGGCGGCGGCACCGAGGTCGGCGCGCACGATTCGCCCGCCGGGCCCCGAGCCCTTGAGAGTCGCGAGGTCGATGCCCTGCGCCTCAGCCAGCCGCCGCGCGAGCGGGCTCGCCTTGATGCGTTCGCCCTCTGCTCGACCGGGAGCGACCGCCGGTGCGGCGGGCGCGGCCGGAGTCTCGACCGGAGCCTGCGGCGGCGGCGCGGGAGCCGGCTTGGCAGGCTCCTCGGCCTTGGACGCCGCGGCCGGCGTCGCGTCCGGCTTGGGAGCGGGAGCCTTGGCCGCCGCGCCAGCCTCGCTTTGGCTGCCGCCCCCGGCAGCAGCGCCGCTCGTATCCTCGCCTTCGGCTGCAAGCAGAGCGATCGGAGTGCCGACCTTCACCCCGTCGCTGCCCTCGGGGACCAGGATTTTCGCGATCGTGCCCTCGTCGACCGCCTCGAACTCCATCGTCGCCTTGTCGGTCTCGATCTCGGCGAGGATGTCGCCCGAGCTGACCGCGTCGCCTTCCTTGACCAGCCATTTGGCGAGCGTCCCCTCCTCCATGGTCGGGGACAAGGCGGGCATCTTCAGTTCGGTCGGCATCGGCGTCTTTCCGCGTGGCGGGAGGCCAGTGGCACAAAGCGAACGCGGCGGTTGGGGTCAAGTGGGCGGCCAAATAAGCTTGACCGGCTTGCGCTCGGCCGGCCTTTGACGCAGCAGTGCAGGCTCATGGGGGCGAAGGACAAGCTGCGCACATATCTGGTCGTCATCGACGACAGCCCCGAGGCGCGCGTGGCGCTGCGCTTCGCCGCCCGGCGCGCGGCCAAGACCGAGGGCCGGGTCGAGGTGCTCGCGGTGGTCGAGCCGCAGGACTTCCTCCAGTGGGGCGGAGTCGAGAAGGCGTTCGAGGAGGAGCAGCGGCTGCGCATCGAAGGCGTGGTCAGCGCTTCGGTCGGCGAGATCCTCGACGAGTCGGGAGTCGAGGCCTCGGTCGTCGTCCGCCAGGGGGAGCCGGTGAAAGCGGTGCGCGAGCATATCGGCACGCGCGCCGACGTCGCCGCGCTGGTGCTCGGAGCCGCTCCGAGCGGCGATCCCGGGCCGCTGGTCGGCCATTTCACCGGCAACGACGCCGGCAAGCTGCCGTGCCCGGTGATGCTGATCCCCGGCGGCCTCAGCGACGAGCGGTTGGAGCAATTATCCTAGTCCCCCGGCGAAAGCCGGGGCCCAGGAGCGCGATAGCGCTACTTCGCACCGCCCTGGACCCCGGCCTGCGCCGGGGAACTAAAGCGCCTTCGCCAGCACTTCCGCCAGCTTCACGCAGCCGGCTTCGTCCACGGCATCGAACCGAGCCCGCGTCGGGCTGTCGAGGTCGAGCACCGCGACCAGCTCGCCGTCCTTGACGATCGGCACCACCAGCTCGCTCGCCGACGCGGAGTCGCAGGCGATGTGGCCGGGGAAGGCGTGGACGTCGTCGACTCGCTGCACGTCGAGGCTCGCGGCCGCCGCTCCGCACACGCCCTCCCCAAACGCGATGCGGATGCACGCCGGCCGGCCCTGGAACGGGCCGAGCACCAGCTCGGGCCCATTTTCTCCGGCGACGTTGCGGTAAAAGCCCGCCCAGTTGAGGTCGGGCAGGGTCTCCCAGATCAGGGCCGCGGCGTTGGCCATGTTGGCGACCGGGTCCGGCTCGCCGTCGACCAGCCCGGCCAGCGCGGTTTCAAGGTCGCGGTACATCGCCGCTTTGTCGCCCGCATCGATCCGGAAGTCGTGCATCAGTCCAGCTCCACCCGCCCGCGCGCGCGCTTGACGGCGCCGCGCTGCACCTTCTTCTCGACCCGCTTGGCGCGGGCCGCCTTGCTCGGCCGGGTCGGCCGCCGCTTGGCCTGGACGATATGGGCATCGGCGATCATCCGCGCCAGCCGCGCCCGCGCGTCGGTGCGGTTGGCGTCCTGGGTCCGGTAGCGCCGGGCGGTGACCAGCAGCTCGCCGGCCGCGGTCAACTTGCTGCCGGCGATCCGCTTCAGCCGCTCGTAGACGCCGGGGGTGAGGCCGAGCTTGCCGACGTCGAGCCGCAGCTGGACCGCGGTCGCGACCTTGTTGACGTTCTGGCCGCCCGGCCCGGTCGCGGCGAGGAAGCTTTCGCTGAGCGCGTCCTCGGGGATGACCACGTCCTCAACGCGCATCGCGCCATTCCCCGAAATGCTCGGGCAGCGGCGCGGTGACGTCGATCGCCGGCTTGGCGCCGCGCGGCACGACCAGCCGCGAGGCGTGCAGCAGCATCGCTCCGCCCGGGATGCCGTACACGCGGTCGCCGGCGATGCCGCTCCCGAACGCCTCGCGCGCATGCACGCGGATCTGGTGGGTGCGGCCGGTCAGGGGCTGGAACTCGACCAGCGTCCGGCCGCCGCGCGCGGCAAGCTTGCGCCAGCGGGTCACCGCCCGCTGCCCGGCCGGGTCGGCGACCATCCGCCACCCGGCCTCGGCGCTCGATCTTTTGCCCACCGGCACATCGATCACGCCCTCCTCCTCCGCATTCTCGCTGCCGACCACGGCCAGATAATATTTCTCGACCCCGCGATCCTCGAACGCTTTCTGGAACGCCGCGCGCGCCCTGGGATTGCGGGCCAGCAGAAGGCATCCCGAGGTATCCTGGTCGAGCCGGTGCATCACCACCGGCGGCCGCCGGAAACCGCATTTGAGCTCGTCGATCCGGCCCACGACGCTGTCGCCGCCGCGCCTCGGCGGGTCGACCGGCAGCCCTGCCGGCTTGTCAATCACGATCGCCTCGCCGTCGATCAACAGGATGCGGTCCTCGAGCATTGGTTCGTCATTGCGGGGAGCGAAGGGCCAAAGCAATCCACTTGCATGGCTGGAATGCCTGGCTCCGATCGCGGTCTCGGGGCCTTTGTGACTCGCGCGCAACGAGCCCAAGGATTCCAAGCTGTTACACAATATTAACCTTTACCCTTCATCCCTCGAATGGTTAATGGACGCTTCAAGGCCATTAAGACGGTATTACGCGAGAGCGTGAGCCGGGCCGCGATCGGGGGGAATCAGCGAATGCGCGTGCTGCTCATCGAAGACGAGCCGACGACCGCCAAGAGCATCGAGCTGATGCTCGGCACCGAGGGCTTCAACGTCTACACGACCGATCTGGGCGAGGAAGGCCTCGATCTGGGCAAGCTGTACGACTACGACATCATCCTGCTCGACCTGAACCTGCCGGACATGCACGGCTACGACGTGCTCAAGAAGCTGCGGACCGCCAAGGTCGGCACTCCGGTCCTGATCCTGTCGGGCATCGGCGAGATGGACAGCAAGGTCCGGGCGCTGGGCTTCGGCGCCGACGATTACGTCACCAAGCCGTTCCACCGCGACGAGCTGGTCGCCCGGATCCACGCGATCGTGCGCCGTTCCAAGGGCCATTCGCAATCGGTCATCCGCACCGGCAAGATCGCGGTCAACCTCGACGCCAAGACGGTCGAGGTCGACGGCAGCCGGGTGCATCTGACCGGCAAGGAATATGCGATGCTGGAGCTGTTGTCGCTCCGCAAGGGCACGACCCTCACCAAAGAGATGTTCCTCAATCATCTCTACGGCGGCATGGACGAGCCCGAACTCAAGATCATCGACGTGTTCATCTGCAAGCTGCGCAAGAAATTGAGCCTCGCCTGCGGCGGCGCCAACTACATCGAGACGGTGTGGGGACGCGGCTACGTGCTGCGCGACAGCGAGTCGGACGAGGTTCCGGAAGGCACGGAGGTCCAGGCCGCGGTCGCCTGATCAGGTTTCGTTGGGGGCAACGAAGAGGCGGGGCGCTTTCGGGCGCTCCGCCTTTTTCTTTGGTGATCATGTTGTTTGCAAACACGACTGAGAGAAGTCAGTCGGATCAGGATCGATCGCCCGTGTTTCGCGCGGCTCCTAAAGCCAATGGCCTAGCCGGCACCTCATAATTTTCGATCCAGCGGGCATATTCATCCCGGCTCCAGCCAAGATATTCGTACAGTTCCATGCCAAACCCTCCGCCGTCGTGCCACGCACTCACGGCATAGTCGATCTGCTCGTCCGTAGGCTTCACCGAGTTCACTGCCGTCGGGCGTTCTCTTTCAGGCGTCGATCAGCAGGCGCTTGCTTTCGCGGCGGACCGGCAGCTCGACCGGCGCCGGCTCGATCTTGGTCTCGGCGTGCGGGTCCATCCGCCTCCAGCCGTCGCGGCCGAGCCGCTCCAGTGGCCGGAAGCCGGTCTTGTAGGCCATGCGCGGGGAGCCATCGACCCAATAGCCGAGGTAGACGTAAGGCAGCCCGGCGCGCGCCGCGCGAACGATATGGTCGAGGATGATGAAGGTGCCGAGGCCCTTGCGGGCGGCCGGGCCGACATCGAAGAAGCTGTAGATCATCGACAGGCCGTCGCCCTGCTGGTCGGAAAGGCAGGCGCCGACCAGCTTGCCGGGGCGGCCGTCCTTCGAGGGCTCGCGATATTCGATGACGAAGGTCCGCACGGGCGTCTGCTCGACCATGTCGGCGAAGTCGCTCTCGTCCATCTCCGCCATGCCGCCGCCCGGGTGGCGGTCGGCGAGGTAGCGGCGCAGCAGCTCGTACTGCTCTTCGGTGGTCCACGGCTTGCAGGCGGTGACCTCAAGATCGGAATGGCGGCGGATCAGCTTGCGCTGGGTCGCGCTCGGCTCGAACTCGGCGGCCAGCACCCGCACCGACACGCACGCCGAGCAATCGATGCAGCTCGGCCGGTAGGCGACCGACTGGCTGCGCCGGAATCCGATCCGGCCGAGCGCCTCGTTGAGCTCGCTCGCCTGGCGTCCGCTCAGTTCGGTGAACACCTTTCGCTCGATCTTGCCCGGCAGATAGGGGCACGGCGACGGGTTGGTCACGAAGAACTTCGGAAAGCGGAATGGTGCGCTCACTGCACCCCCTCTCTGGCTTGGTTACGGACTCCTTTATGCTGCTGGTAAACGCGGTTGGAAAGACCCTTGCATTGCGCAAAGAGAGTTAAGGAGGCGACTGTCCCGGAGTGGGATGGTCGAATCTTGCGCGCAGCTCAGTCGAGCGACGCGCGCTCGACGTGGAAACCCGCCGACTCGAGTCGCTCGACGACCTCGTCGATCGCCTGCGGGTCGCGCGCCTCGCACTCGACCTCGATTACCGTGTCCTTGGCGGGAAGCCGCGTGAAAATGCGGCTGTGGTTGATCTCGATGATGTTGACTCCCGCCGCCTCGAACTTGGCGGTGATCGCGGCCAGCGCGCCCGGGCGGTCCTGGGCGGCGATCCGGAGCCTGGCGATCCGCCCGCTTCGGACGAGGTCGCGGACCAGGACGTTGGCGAGCAAATGGGTGTCGATGTTGCCCCCGGCGAGCACGGTGCCGACCTTGCGCCCGGCGAAGCGCCCCGGATCGGCGAGCATCGCCGCGAGCCCGGCCGCGCCGGCCCCCTCGACGACGCTTTTCTCGATCCCGACCAGCATCGCCACCGCCCGCTC
>DASTZO010000041.1:0-3746 GCA_035764265.1 Sphingomicrobium sp. | reverse complement strand
GTCGCCGGCGACTATATGGGCGAGCACTGGCTGGCGACCTTCGCGCTGCTCGCGATGCTCGCCTAATAATTTCAGGCGCGGCGCTTGGCGCGCGCCGACCCGCCCGCCGCGGCTCCCGCGGCTGCCGCGCCGTCGCGGGCGCTTGCCTGTATCGTTTCGGCCAGCGCGGCCAGCGTCTGCATCGCGAGCCCGAGGGTATGCAGCTTGACGCCGTGCCGGGCGACGACCTGCGGATCGCCCGCCAGGGCTTCGCCGAGCGATTCGAGCAGGCGCGACACCCGGCTAAGGTCGCGTGCGGCGCGGGCGGCTTTCTCGGTTTCGAGACGGGCGGCCGCGACCTCGGCGGCGGTGTCCCGGTTGGCCACGGCGAGGTCATCGATGCGCCGCCTTTCCTGCACCACTCGATGGGTCATCCATTCGAGCACCGAGACCGGCGAGGCAAAGCGCAGTCCGAAGAAGTGCTCCGCCGACCAGGTTACGAGGCAAGCGATGCTGAGCCGCCCGCGGACGAGGCGCACCTCGGTGCCGACTTCGGGAACGACGGCGGTCTCGACTCGCGCGCCCCACGCCGACAGGTCCCGGATCCGCACCGGATGAGCGACCCCGGCCGAAAGCAGGCTCGCGGCCAGGAACAGGTTGGTCCGCGCCGCCGCTCGCGTCTCGGCCGCACCGGCTTGAACCGCCTTGTCTTCCACTTTCGCGCTCCATGCCGCCGGCCCATGTCGCCGGCTTCGAGCTTTGCCCGCCGGGCGCTTAAGCAGTTGCTGCGGTTCGGGCCGTTTCGGATGCATCGCAGCCGGCGCGCGCAACCGACGAAAAATGCGCCGGAGTCGCGGGACTCCGGCGCATCCTCGTTTCACCCAAGACGGGCGATCGCCTTAGTAGCGGCGATAGCCGTAGGCGTAGGTGTTGCGGTCGACATCGATGTCGGTGATGTAGCCGCGATAGTCGACGTTGCACTTGAAGGTCAGCTCGGCCGACTGCTGCGGGGCATAGCCGCCGTAACCGCCGCCGTAGCCACCATAGCCGCCGTAACCGCCATAGCCACCGTACGGGCTGTAGCCGCTCGCATAGGCGTTGGCGGTGGCGACTCCGCGGACCCGAAGGCCGTTGTTCGAGCGCCGCTCGACGCTGGTCACTCCGAGCACCCGGGCGGTGCCGCCGGCATAGCTGTTATAGCCATAGCCGCCGTAACCGCCGTAACCGCCGTAACCGCCGTACGCGCTGTTGTAGCGATAGTCGCGGTTGATCCGCTGCTCGACCGCGGCCGCGCAACGCTGGACGGCCGCCTGGGGATGGATCCCGTAGCCGTACTGGCTTCCGCCAAGCACCTGGTTGAGCACCTGGCCGAGGACATTGCCTCCGCCGTAGCCGTAGCCCGGATAATATTGAGCGGCCGCAGGTGCCGCACCGGCCAGGGCGACAAGTCCGATGCCGCCTGCCAGAATTTTCGAAACAGCCTTCATGGCCACTCTCCTTGATCCTACCAAATGGCTCGCCGAACAAACGCACGGCGGTCCTGTCGGGGTTCATGGACGAACAGCGTTGCACGGCGGCTGAATGCACCGTTTTCTGGCGTTCAGGAAATCGCGCCAAGCCACGGCTTTCAAACGCCGAATCCTGGAACTTATGGGCAAGTCCCGAGCCGGCGGTGCTTCATTTGCCCTGGGTGGACAGCGCGAAGCCCCACGCGGCGCGGGCCAGGCTTGGCACCTTGGCCGCGATCTCGGCCGCGTTGGAATGGCTCGCGGTGCCGTCGATCAGCCTTTTCTTGATCCCCTGGACGATCCCCGCGAGGCGAAACAGATTATAGGCGAAATACCAGTTGAGGCTGGCCGCGACCGGCACTCCCGAACGCTGCGAGTAGCGCTCCACCATTTCCTCGAGCGACGGGATCCCGAGCGCCTTCAGGTCGAGCCCGCTCAAGGCCGCGCCGCCGTCGGCCGGCATCACCCACTGCATCGCCAAATAGGAGAAGTCCGCGACCGGGTCGCCGAGCGTCGCCAGCTCCCAGTCGAGCACCGCGGTCAGCGTGCCGTCGCCGTCGAACACGACATTGTCGATTCGATAGTCGCCATGGACGATCGACGTGCGCGACTGCTCGGGGAGAGTTTCGGGCAGGAAGGCGATCAGCCGCTCCATCTCGGGCAGGTAATCGGTCTGCGAATCGCGGTACTGGCGGGTCCAGCGCGCCACCTGGCGCTCGAAATAATTGCCCGGCCTGCCGAAATCGCCGAGCTCCGCGGCCTGCGGGTCGATCAGGTGCAGGTCGGCGAGCGTGTCGACCAGCTCCTCGTACATGTGCCGCCGGGTCGCCGGGTCGAACTCGGGCAGGGCGCCGTTCGCGTAGGGCCGGCCCCTGGCCAGCTCCATCACGTAGAAGATCGCGCCGATCACCCCCGGGTCGTCGCACAAAGCGAGGGGCCGCGGCACCGGGAAGCCGAGCGGCGCCAGCGCCGACAGCAAGCGATACTCGCGGTCGACCGCGTGGGCGCTCTGCAGAAGCGGCCCGAACGGCTTGCGGCGAAGGACATAGTCGCCCGACGCGGCGGCGACCTTGTAGGTCGGGTTGGACTGGCCCGACGGGAATTTGGTCAGCTCGAACGGGGCCAGGAAACCCTCGACATTCGCCTCGAGCCACGCTCCCAGCGCCGCCTTGTCGAGCTCTACGTCGAGAGGCGGATCGCTCATTGGTGCTTGTTGAGCTCGATCCGCGCGATCGCCCGCCGGTGGACCTCGTCGGGCCCGTCGGCGAGCCGCAGGGTGCGCACCGACGCGTAGGCCCGAGCCAGCCCGAAATCCTCGGACACGCCGGCGCCGCCGTGCGCCTGGATCGCGTCGTCGAGCACCTTCAGGGCGGTTCGCGGGGCGGCGACCTTGATCATCGCGATCTCGCCCTGCGCCGCCTTGTTGCCGACCCGGTCCATCATATCCGCGGCCTTCAGGCACAGCAGCCGGGTCATCTCGATGTCGATCCGCGCGTCGGCGATCCGTTCTTCCCACACCGACTGCTCGGCCAGTTTCTTGCCGAACGCGGTCCGCGACTGGAGCCGCCGGGCCATCGCCTCCAATGCCTCCTCCGCGACCCCGATCATCCGCATGCAGTGGTGGATCCGCCCGGGGCCCAGCCGGCCCTGCGCGATCTCGAACCCGCGCCCTTCGCCAAGCAATATGTTCGACGCCGGCACGCGCACCTCGTCGAGCTCGACCTCCATATGGCCGTGCGGAGCGTCGTCGTAGCCGAACACCGGCAAATGGCGGACGACCTTCACCCCCTCGGCGTCCATCGGCACCAGGATCATCGACTGCTGCCGGTAGGTGTCGGCGGCCGGGTCGCTCTTGCCCATCACGATCGCCAGCCTGCAGCGCGGGTCGCCGGCGCCGCTCGACCACCATTTGCGGCCGCTGACCACATATTCGTTGCCGCGCATCGCGATCTTGCACTGGATGTTGGTCGCGTCGGACGAAGCGACGTCGGGCTCGGTCATCAGGAACGCCGAGCGGATTTCCCCGTCCATCAGCGGCCTGAGCCATTGCTGCTTCTGCTCAGCCGTCCCGTAGCGGTGCAGCACCTCCATGTTGCCGGTGTCGGGAGCGGAGCAGTTGAACGCCTCGCTCGCCCACAGGATTCGCCCCATCTCCTCGGCGCAAAACGCGTATTGGAGGTTGGTCAGGCCGGGCCCGTCGAACTCGAAGCTGTCGTCGACCGGAGGCTGGCCGTGGCTCGGCGGCATGAACAGGTTCCA
>DASTZO010000040.1:0-5288 GCA_035764265.1 Sphingomicrobium sp. | reverse complement strand
CCACGAGGAGCTCAGGCGGATTTACGCCGGCCAGCTCGAGCTGCCGGAGGCGATCGCGCAGGGCGCGCAGATGCTCGCGCTCGCGCAAGACAGGCCGAGCGCGCTGTTGTGCTTCGAGCGCGAGCCCGCCGGCTGCCACCGCTCGCTGCTGCTGGCCGCGGTCGCGCCGAGCACCGAGGTCGTTCACCTGTTCGCCTGACGAGGCGGGAGCGATGCCGCGCGGTGATCCCGGCCGCGCTTGCTTGCTCCCCCCGCGGATCACGCCTAGTCGCTTCACGCGCAACGATGGAGGGATCGATGTCGGTTTTCATGGTCGAACGGAGCCTCGGCGGGATCAGCATGGAGGACCTTGGCGGCGCCCAGAAGGCGGCGATCGACAAGTGCGAGCAACTGAGCGCCTCGGGGACGCCGGTCCGCTACATCCGGACGACCTTCGCTCCCGAGGACGGGCGCTGCATGTGCCTGTTCGAGGCTGGCTCGAGCGAGGACGTCAAGCGCGCCAACGACGAGGCCGGGCTTCCCTACGACCGGGTCGTGCCGGCGATGGACCTGACGCCCCAATAACCGCGGGCGCCGCGGAAGGCGGGTGCCCCAGGGCAGCCGCCTAGGCGGGCGGAGCGGCTTCGCCGACCAGCAGCTCCTCGATGTCGGGGATCGGCCGGTCGGTCATTTCCTTGTTGATGGTCTGGACGATCCGCCGCTCGACCTCCTTGTGAAGCTCCTTGCGGAGCACGCTCAGGGTCCGCGGCGGGGCGATGATCGCCAGCGCGTCGAAATCGTTCCTGAGCGCGCGGCGCTTCAGTTCCTCGGCCGCGTCCTTGGCCCAGCGGTCCTTGTCCAGCTGGTGGAAATCGGTCTCCTCCATCGACGGCCGCCCGTAGCCGAAGCTCTGCTTCATGCTCCCCGCCGCGTCGGTCTTGATCTCGCGGTCCTTGGGGTCGTGCCGGAAGTCGTGGGCCTCGGTGCGCAGGTCGATCTGGTTCTGGTCGCCGTGGTTGCGCAGGAACAGGAGCTTGCGGCCGTCGGCGACGAGCACCAGCGCTTGATGGGGAAGGGCCATTTCTTTCTCCTCAGCGTGTCGCTGAGCGAACGCGGCGGACCGTGCCGCCGTTCCTTTACTTGTCGCTGCCCGACGCAAGATCCTCGCCGACGACCGCGCCCTCGTCGGGCGCCACCTCGTCGCTGGCTTCGACCTCGACCTCGTCGTCGGTCTCCTCGATCTTGGCGACGCTGACGACCCGCTCGTTCTCGGCGACCCGGAAGATCGTCACGCCCTGGGTGTTGCGCCCCATGATCCGGATGTCGCCGACCGTCGTTCGGATCATCTTGGCCTGGTCGGTGACCAGCATCAACTGCTCGCCCGGCTTGACCGGGAAGCTGGCGACGACGCTTCCGTTGCGCTCGGACGTGTCGATGTTGGTGATGCCCTGGCCGCCACGGTTGGTGCGCCGGTACTCGTAGGCCGACGATCGCTTGCCGTAGCCGTTCTCGGTCACGGTGAGGATGAACTGCTCCTTCTCGGCCAGTTCGGCGACGCGCTGGGCCGGAAGCGCGCATTCGACGTCCTCGCGCTCGCGCCACGGCGGGCACTTGAGATAGGCCTCGCGCTCCTCCTGGGTGGTGCCGACCCGGCGCAGGATCGACATCGAAATCACCTGGTCGTCGCCGAGCAGGCGGATGCCGCGGACCCCGGTCGAGGTGCGCGACTGGAACTCGCGGACGTCGGTCGACATGAAGCGGATCGCCTTGCCGTTGCGGGTGGCGAGGAAGACGTCGTCCTCCTCGGTCAGAAGCTCGACGCCGACCAGCCGGTCGGTCGGGTCGCCGGCCTCCTCGCCCTCGGCCTCGCCGTCGCTGACCCCGAAGCGCATCGCGATCTTGCCGGCGGTGGGCACGTTGGTGAACGCGTCCATGCTGTTGCGCCGCACCGTTCCATGGGCGGTCGCGAACATGATGTGCAGCCCGCCCCACTCGGCCTCGTCCTCGGGCAGCGGCAGGACGGTCGAGATAACCTCGCCCTCGGCCAGCGGCAGCAGATTGACCATCGGCCGCCCCTTGGCGGTCGGGCCGCCCTCCGGCAGGCGCCACACCTTCATCCGGTAGACCCGGCCGAGGTTGGAGAAGAACAGCACCGGGTTGTGGGTCGAGGTGACGAACAGGTTGGTGACCGCGTCCTCGTCCTTGGTCGCCATCCCCGAGCGGCCCTTGCCGCCGCGCTTCTGCTCGCGGAACACGGCCAGCGGGGTGCGCTTGATGTAGCCGGCCATGGTCACGGTGACGACCATGTCCTCGTGCTCGATCAAATCCTCGTCCTCGATCCCGTCGGCGGCCGGGGCCAGCTCGCTGAGGCGGGGCGTCGAGAATTCGGCGTCGACCTCGTCGAACTCGGCGCGCATCACCTCGTAGAGCCGGGCGCGGTTGGCGAGGATCTCGAGCAGCTCGCCGATCGAGCCGGCGAGAGTCTCGAGCTCGGTGCCGATCTCGTCGCGGCCGAGCGCCGTCAGCCGGTGGAGGCGAAGCTCGAGGATCGCCTTCACCTGCGCTTCGGACAATCGGTAGCTCTTGCCGGCCTTCTTCGGCTCGACCGCCTCGACCAGCGCGATGTACGGGCGGATCTGGTCGCCCGGCCACTCGCGCTCGAGCAGTTTCTCGCGCGCCTGGGCGGGGCTCGCCGACCCGCGGATCAGCTTCACCACCTCGTCGAGGTTGGTGACGGCCACCACGAGCCCCAAGAGGATGTGGGCGCGCTCGCGGGCGCGGGCCAGCTCGTGCTTGGAGCGCCGGGTGATGACCTCCTCGCGGAACTTGACGAAGCTCTCGATGAAGTCGCGCAGGGTCAGCGTTTCCGGGCGCCCGCCGCGGATCGCCAGCATGTTGGCCGGGAACGAGGATTGCGCCGGAGTGTGGCGCCACAATTGGTTGAGGACGACCTCGGGGGTCGCGTCGCGCTTCAGCTCGATGACGATCCGGACGCCCTCGCGGTTGGACTCGTCGCGGATGTCGGAAACGCCCTCGATGCGCTTGTCCTTGGCGGCCTCGGCGATCTTCTCGACCAGCCCGTTCTTGCCGACCTGGTAGGGGATTTCGGTCAGCACGATCGACACCCGATCGCCGCGGCCTTCCTCGACCTTGTGGCGCGAGCGCAGCAGGATCGAGCCGCGGCCGGTGGTGTAGGCGCTGCGGATCCCGGCCATCCCGAGGATGAAGGCGCCGGTCGGGAAGTCGGGGCCCTTGACGTGCTCCATCAGCGCTTCGGAGCTGACCTCCGGGTCGTCGATGTAGGCGCGGCACGCGGCCAGCACCTCGCCCAGATTGTGCGGCGGGATGTTGGTCGCCATCCCGACCGCGATACCGCCGGCGCCGTTGACGAGGATGTTGGGGAAGCGCGCCGGAAGCACCTGCGGCTCGGTCTCGTTGGCGTCGTAATTGGGCTGGAAGTTGACGGTGTCCTTGTCGAGGTCGCCGAGCAGAAAGTTGGCGACCCGGGCGAGCCGCGCCTCGGTGTAGCGCATCGCCGCCGGCGGGTCGGGGTCCATCGAGCCGAAATTGCCCTGGCCGTCGATCAGCGGCACCCGCATCGACCAGCTCTGGGTCATCCGCGCCAGCGCGTCGTAGATCGCGGTGTCGCCGTGCGGGTGGTATTTGCCGATGACGTCGCCGACGATCCGCGCCGACTTGCGGTAGCCGCGGTTGTAGGTGAAGCCGTTCTCGTAGGCCGAGTAGAGGATCCGGCGGTGGACCGGCTTGAGGCCGTCGCGGACGTCGGGCAGCGCCCGGCTGACGATGACGCTCATCGCATAGTCGAGGTAGCTGGTCTTCATCTCCTCGACGATGGAGATGGGCGCGATGTCGCGGTCGCCGCCAGAGCCCCCGGCGCCGCCATTATTGCTGTCGTTGCGGTCCTCGACCGGCGGTTCGGTGGCCAAGTGATGTCGATCCTGAGCTAGAGATTACGGGTACACGAAAGGAACGGCCGGAAGGCCTGCCCCCACCTTCGCCGGACTAGCCGATCAGGGCCGCGAGCGCCACCCCGCGCGCGCGTGCCCGCGCGAGCAGCGCGGCCGCTCGGCGAGGCAAGGGCCTTACGGTCCCCACCACACCCATTCGTCGGAGTCGATCCGCCCGTTGGCGTTGCGGTCGATCCGGGCCCAGGTGCTCGCCGACCAATATTCGTCGGCGCTCAGATAGCCGTCGCCGTCGGCGTCGAACGCGCTCCAGTAATTGGTCCAGTAATCCGGGTTGTAATTGGCCTCGCGGTAGAAGCCGCCGGCGCGCCAGCAATTCTCGAACTCGCTTCGGCTGATCCGGCCGTCGCCGTTCACGTCCCAATAATTGTAGGTGCTGGTGCGATAGGTGTTCCATTCGCTGCCGCTGATGAAGCCGTCGTTGTTGACGTCGACATAGCCGTAGGTGCCGCAGACGCTGCTGGCGGCCATGGTGCCCGCCGGAGCGACCGGAGCGCAGGCCACCAGACCGGCCGCGCCGGCCAACAGTGCGGGAAGAGCAAGCTTGCGCATCGAGATTCTCCTTTCGAATCACCCCGAAGCTGTTTTTCCCCCGCTCTTCCGGGGCTTAGCGAAAAAAACCCACAGGCCGGACTTGAAGTTCCGCAACGAGCGGCCAGCGGGCTAACGCCGGACAAGCTAACTCTTTGCTGTCGCCCCGAGCGGGATTATGGAGCCGGACGAGACCCTTAACGGTCAAGCAAAGCGCCGGCCGCCGGCGAATGGGAGAGTTCCATGTCCTTCAAGCCAACCATCATCGCCTTGGCGCTCGCCTCGGCCGCATTGGGCGCCGCGCCCGCCACCGCCCAGTACGGCGCTCCGCCGCCGCAACAGCAGCCGCAGATCCAGCCGCCCGCATCGACCGCGGTGCCCGGCCAGCGCCAGCTCAATATCTCGAAGCGCGCGGCCAAGGCGATCAACGAGCTGCAGGCCGCGGTCAACGCCAACGATGTCGCCAATATCCCGGCCAGGCTCGCGGCCGCCCAGGCCGTCGCCCAATCGAGCGAGGAGAAATTCTACGTCGCCCAGCTGCAGCTCAAGGCGGCCACGGCATCGAAGAACCAGGCGGCGATCGCCGCGGCCATCGAGGCGATGCTGGCGTCGGGCGGGGTCGAGCAGGCCCACGTCGCGCCGCTGTACCTCGAGCTCGGCGACATCCATCACAAGAACAAGCAATATGCGCAGGCGACGGCCGCGTTCGAGCGGGTGCTGGCTCTCGACCCCAGGAATGCTCAGGCGCTGGCCCTGCTTGCCGAGACCCGCAATTCGCAAGGCCAGCCCAAT
>DASTZO010000039.1:0-11077 GCA_035764265.1 Sphingomicrobium sp. | reverse complement strand
CGCGTCCCCTGGCGATCTGGCAGCTGAAGCTCGGCCTGGGCTGGGGAGTCGCGGCTTGCGCTGTCGGCCGGGCCGGTTGCGCCGCCGCCTCGGCGATTTGCGTGGCGCGCGCCGGTTGCGATGCCGCCTTGGCGATTTGCGGCGCCGCCCGGGCGGGTTGCGGAGCCATCCGGGCGGGCGGCGGGGCGGGCGCCGGTTTGGGTGGCGGCGGCTGGTCGAGCCTCGGCCGCGCCTCGGCAAGCCGCGGTTCGATCGCGGTCGCTTCCGGCGGCTCTTCCGCCGGGCGGGCAATTTGCGCGAGCGTCGCCAGCGGCGTCACGATCAGGCCCTCGCCGGACAGGCGGACCGAGCCCCGGCCGCCGCGAGCGGTCTTCACCGTATAGCCGATGTCGGCCATCAGGTTCCGCCGGCCGCCGAGCACCGCGACCCCGGGGGGCAGGTCGAGCGCGACCCAGGCTTCGCAGCGCACGGTCCCGCGCTTGTCGTCCGCATGGCGGAGCTCGGGCGAATCGATCCGGATCAGCGCATGGCCGGCAATCCGGTCGAACGCCGCCTGGTCCTTGCCCCGAAGCCGGGCCGCGCGCCGGAACAGTTCGCGCCGGATCTGGTCGCGGGTCGCCGGCGACCGGCAATAAGCGGCGGGATCGGGCTTCGGGGCGGCGGCCTTGTGGACCGGCGCCGCAGCCGGCGCTCGCTCGGGCAGCTCGCGGACGAACAGCGGCGGCCGGATCGCCACCAGCAGCAGCAGCGACACCGCCGCCACCGCGAACATCGCGCTGGGGCTCGGCGGCGGCCGCCGCGGGGCGACGTTCATCGTCGCTTCCAGGGAGCGCAGCCGGGCTCGCTTGAGGTCGTATTCGGCGCGCCGGTCCCAATCGCTGAGCACCGCATAAGCGGTCGTGATCGCCCGCGCCCGCTCCGCCGCCTCGGGCGAGGAGTTGCGGTCCGGGTGGTAGCGCCGCATCAGACCGAGATAAGCGGTCCGGATCTCCACGTCTTCCGACGAGGGCGACACTCCCAGGATGGCGTAATGGTCCGGTGTCACGATCCCCGCGCGGCTGCGCCCTCGATAAGCTTGCCGCCGAGCTATACAGGCCGCGCCCGTCCGCTCAAATCGCCAGCAGCCGCTCGGCGTCGGTGGCGAGGATCTCGGCGACCGTCGCTTCGAGCGATTCGGACACCAGGTAGAGCGGCTGGAACGCGTCGTGGCGGTAGGCGGTGCAGACCGCGCCCGGCACCGAGAAGGGCAGCCGCTCGACCGACTCGCTTTCGAGGCTGAAATGGGCCTCGCCGAAGCTCGACGCGAGCCCGGCGCCGAGGATCTTGAGCTCGCCGCCTTCGCGGGCGAGCCCGAACTCGACGCTGTGCCAGTAGATCCGCGCGACCCGCTCGCCCTGGCCGGCGGCGATCGCCGCGCCGCCCAATCGCCCGACATGCTCGATCATTTCGGCATAATCGTGGTGCGCGAGCATCGGGATATGGCCGAACAGGTCGTGGAAGCAGTCGGGCTCCTCGAGATAATCGAGCTGTTCGCGCCGGCGGATGAAATTGCCGACCGGGAACACCCGCTCGCTCAGCATCGCGAAGAAGATGTCGTCGGGGACCAGCCCGGTCACCGCCACCGTCCGCCACCCGGTGCGGGGGCCGAGGATCGCATTGAGCTCGTCGAGGTCGGGCACTCCCGGGTGGGACAGGCGCAACAGGCCGATCCCGTCGAGGAACGGCGCCACGACCCTGCTGCCGAGCAGCTCGACCTGGCGCGCGAACAGCAGGTCCCACACCGCATGGTCGTCGTTCGTGAACCTCTCCCAGCATTGCGGCACGACATAATCCCGCCAGCCGCGGGGCCGGTCTGTCGTGGCGATGGCTTTGTGAAGCATGGTCGGGATTCCTTCGTGGCGCATGAAAAAACCCGCCGAGCGGAGGCTTGGCGGGTCGAGGCTGGGGTTTCGTCTGTCGCTTGGGCGCGTCAGCCGGTCCCGGCCTCGCAGGCATAATAAGAGCCGCGCGCGCCCGTGCGGGCCGAAGCCGGCGAACGTGCAATCGAGGCGGACGAGCGGATCATCACCGTCCCCATATGGCGCGGCCCGGATGAACGGGCAATGGCTGCCTTGTCGCCGGCTTGCCGACCATTGCCCCTCCCGCGGGCCGTGAAACTGCCTCCGAAACGGGCCGATGATTAAGCGGCTGTAGGTGCTTGCCTCGGGAAAAGCGGGCGACGCGATCGGCAACGCCACAGGGGACTGGCCGAGCGAGACGGGATGGCTTGCAGTTGAGAACTCGCGAACCGCGCCGCAAGGTCATGCTCAACGCGCGGATGCGGGTCGCCGCGACCTGGAACGACGTCTGCATCCTCAACATCTCCACTCGCGGTCTGCTCGTCCAGACCTCCGAGCCGCCCGCCCGGGGGACCTATCTCGACCTCCACCGCGGCCAATATGCGATTGTCGGGCGAGTCGTCTGGGTCGAGGGCCATCGCTTCGGGATCCGCACCCAGGATGCGCTGCCGGTGGAAGAGATCATCCACCCGCCCGATCCCGCGATCGCCCAGCTGGCGGGAGCGGTCGCGGCCGAGGCGGCGCTCGAGCGCAGGGCAGCGCCGCACCGCGCCCAGGCCCGGCACGACGCCAGCCGGATGCTGTCGAGAAGCGTCGAGTTCGCGGTCGTCGCGCTGTTCGGGGCGGCCGTCGGGGTCACCGTCTTCAACTCGGTCGGGCAGGCGCTCGGCCGGCCGCTAGCCCAGCTGTCGGCGACCCTGTCGCAACGCTGACGGCGCTATCGGGCCGCGCTCAGCGGCCGGCCAGAGCGTCTATCGCCTCCGCCAGCGCATAATCCTTGTTCGTCAGCCCGCCGGAATCGTGCGTCGTCAGCCGGAAATCGACGCGGTTCCAGACCGACGTGAACTCCGGGTGGTGGTTGACCCGCTCGGCATGCTCGGCGACTCGCGTGAGGAAGGCGAAGGCCTCGGCGAAATCGGCGAACCGGTAGGTCCGCAGCAGCACCTTGCCGCTCTCGTCGAGGGTCCAGCCATCGGGCGGCGGTCGGTCCATCGGGTTCCTATGGACCCATGGCCCAATCTTGCAAAGCCGCTCGCCCGAGCGCAGGGAAACGCCCGCAAGGAGGAGGATTGGCAATGGCCACCGCTGTCGCCGAAAAAGGCCCGCTGGGCCTGGAGAACCCGATGGGCACCGACGGCTTCGAGTTCGTCGAATATGCCGCCCCGGATTCGGAGCTGCTGCGCTCGCTGTTCACCAAGATGGGCTTCCCGGAGGTCGCCCGCCACAAGCGCAAGAACGTCACCCTCCACCGCCAGGGCGACTGCAACTTCATCATCAATGCCGAGCCCGACAGCTTCGCCGAGGAGTTCGCCGCGATCCACGGGCCGTGCGCCTGCGCGATGGCGTTCCGGGTCAAGGACGCGACGGCCGCGCACGCCCGAGCGCTCCGGCTCGGAGCCACCGACGTCAAGAGCGACGTCGCCGGGGGCGAGCTCGAGATCCCGGCGATCGAGGGCATCGGCGGCTCGCGGCTGTATTTCGTCGATCGCTACGGCGACAAGGGCACGATCTACGACATCGACTTCGACTTCCACCCCGACTGGCGCGAGCGCGAGGCGGCCCACGCGTCCCGCCTCACCTACATCGACCATCTGACCCACAATGTGAATCGCGGCCGGATGTCGGTCTGGGCCGACTTCTACGAGAAGCTCTTCAACTTCCGGGAGATCCGCTACTTCGACATCGAGGGGAAGGTCACCGGCCTGTTCTCCAAGGCGATGACCTCGCCGTGCGGCAAGATCCGCATCCCGTTGAACGAAAGCCAGGACGACAAGAGCCAGATCGAGGAGTTCCTGCGCGAGTACAAGGGCGAGGGCATCCAGCACATCGCGCTCGGCACCGACGACATCTACGCCGCGGTCGACATTTTGCGGGCGCGCGGCATTCCGTTCCAGGACACGCCCGGCACCTATTACGAACTGCTCGACAGCCGGATCGAGGGCCATAGCGAGTCGGTCCCCGAGCTCCAGAAGCGCGGCATATTGATGGACGGCGCCCCGACCGAAGGGCAGGGGCTGCTGCTGCAGATCTTCACCCAGAACGTGATCGGCCCGATCTTCTTCGAGATCATCCAGCGCAAGGGCAACGAGGGCTTTGGCGAAGGCAATTTCAAGGCGCTGTTCGAGAGCATCGAGCTCGATCAGATCCGCCGAGGCGTAATCTGACTGGGATGATTATTTCATGTCGTCATTGCGAGGAGCCGAAGGCGACGCGGCAATCCAGCTGGATTGCTTCGCTGCGCTCGCAATGACGGAGTAGCGCGGCCATGACCGAAGCCTTCATCTGCGACGCCGTGCGGACCCCGATCGGCCGCTACGGCGGGGCGCTGGCGCCCATTCGCGCCGACGACCTCGCCGCGGTCCCGATCCGCGCGCTGATCGGCCGCAACCCCGGGGTCGACTGGGGCGAGCTCGACGACGTCATCCTCGGCTGCGCCAACCAGGCCGGCGAGGACAACCGGAACCTGGCACGCATGGCCGGGCTGCTCGCGGGCTTGCCCGACAGCTCGGGCGGGGTGACCCTCAACCGCCTGTGCGGCTCGGGCCTCGATGCGGTGGCGATGGCCGCGCGCGCGATCCGCGGCGGCGAATCCGACCTGATCATCGCCGGCGGCTCGGAAAGCATGAGCCGCGCGCCGTTCGTCCTGCCCAAGGCAAGCCAGCCGTTCGACCGCACCGCCGAGATCTACGACACGACCATCGGCTGGCGCTTCGTCAACCCGAAGATGCGCGACTCCTACGGCGACGACACCATGCCTTCGACCGCCGAGAACGTCGCCCAGGAGTTTCAGGTCACGCGCGAGGACCAGGACGCGTTCGCGCTGCGCAGCCAGCAGCGCACCGCCGCCGCTCAAGCCAGCGGCCGGCTCGCCGCCGAGATCGTCCCGGTCGAGATCCCGCAGCGCAGGGGCGACCCGCTGGTCGTCGATCGCGACGAGCACCCGCGCGCCACCAGCCTCGAATCGCTCGCCAAATTGAAGCCGATCGTCCGCGCCGACGGCACCGTCACCGCCGGCAATGCGTCGGGAGTCAATGACGGCGCCGCGGCGATCATCGTCGCGAGCGAGGAAGCGGCCCGGCGCAACGGCCTCACGCCGCGCGCCCGGGTGCTCGGCGCCGCGGTCGCCGGCGTGCCGCCGCGGATCATGGGCATCGGGCCGGCGCCCGCCACCGAGAAACTGCTCAAGCGCCTCGGCCTGAAGATCGAGCAGATGGACGTGATCGAACTGAACGAGGCGTTCGCCGCCCAGGCGCTGGCGGTGCTCCGCCAGCTCGGCCTTCCCGACGACGCGGCCCAGGTGAACCCCAACGGCGGCGCGATCGCGCTCGGCCATCCGCTCGGGATGTCGGGCGCGCGGCTGGCTCTGACCGCGGCCGAGGAGCTTGCGGGCAACGGCGGCAAGCTGGCGCTGGCGACCATGTGCATCGGTGTCGGGCAGGGGATCGCGCTGGCGCTGGAGCGGGTGTGACCACGGCCGACATCCGGGCGGTGCTCGAGACCGTCATGGACCCGGAGATCCCGGTGGTCTCGGTGGTCGACCTCGGCATCGTCCGCGACGTCGCCTCCGATCGCGTCACCATCACCCCGACCTATTCCGGCTGCCCGGCGACCGAGGTGATCGAGCGCACCATCCGCGAAGCGCTCGATGCGGCCGGCTTCGCCGACGTCAGGATCGAAACCGAGCTCGCTCCGCCGTGGACCACCGACTGGATCAGCGAGAGGGGCAAAGCGGCGCTGAAGGCCTACGGGATCTCGCCGCCCGAGCTCGCCAAGGCGGCGACCTGCCCCAGGTGCGGCTCGACCGACACCGAGGAAGTCAGCCGCTTCGGCTCGACCCCGTGCAAGGCGCAATGGCGCTGCAAGGCGTGCCTCGAGCCGTTCGACCGCTTCAAATGCCACTGACGGGCTAGGCGGCTACCACTCCGCGAAGCTTCCGTCCGGGTGCCGCCAGATGGGGTTGCGCCAGCGGTGGCGGTCCTTGTGCGCCTCGCGCACCGCCTGCTCGTCGATGGTGATCCCGAGGCCGGGCTTGTCGGGGATCGCGAGATAGCCGTCCTGCGGGGTCAGCACCTCCTTGTCGCTGCAGAACTCCAGCAAATCGTGGCCGACGTTGTAGTGGATCCCGAGGCTCATCTCCTGGATCGCGACGTTGGGCGTGCAGGCGGCGAGCTGCAGGCACGAGGCCAGCGCCAGGGGCCCCAGCGGGCAGTGCGGCGCGACGGCGATGTCGTAGGCCTCGGCCATCGCCGCGATCTTGCGGCACTCGAGGATTCCGCCGGCGTGGCTGAGGTCGGGCTGGATGATGTCGACCGCGCCCATCTCGAAGAACGGCTTGAAGTCCCAGCGCGAATACAGCCGCTCGCCGAGCGCGATCGGGGTGCTGCACAGCTCGGCGATCTGCCGAAGCCCTTCCGGATTCTCGGACAGCAGGGGCTCCTCGATGAACAGCAGGCCCAACGGCTCGAGCGCCTTGGCCAATTGCTTGGCCATCGGCCGGTGCACCCGCCCGTGGAAATCGAGCCCGACGTCCATCCCGGCCGCCTGCGCCGCCTCGACGCGCTTGACCACCTCGTCGAACAGCCTGGGCGTGCCGATCCAGTCGAGCTCGGCGGTGGCGTTCATCTTGACCGCCGAAAAGCCCTGGTCGCGGCGGGCCTTGGCCGCGTCGGCGATCTCGTTCGGCCGGTCGCCGCCGATCCACGCATAGGCGCGGATCCTGTCGCGCACCCGCCCGCCCAGCATCTCCCAGACCGGCAGCCCGACCGCTCTGCCCTTCAGGTCCCACAGCGCCTGCTCGAGCCCGGCGAGCGCCGACATCAGCACCGGCCCGCCGCGGTAGAAGCCGCCGCGGTAGGCGACCTGCCAGATATCCTCGATGCGCCGCGCGTCGTGGCCGACGAAGCGGTCGCGAAGCGCCTCGAACGCGCCGTCGACGGCTTCGGCATGGCCCTCGAGGCTGGCCTCGCCCCAGCCGACCGCGCCGTCGCCCGCTTCGACGCGCACGAACAGCCAGCGCGGCGGCACGAAGAAGGTTTCGATGCGGCCGATGTTCATTTCATTCTCCGGCGAGGCGCGTTTCGTCGAGCTCGCGGCCGGCCGCGTCGCGCTCGTCGTGCTCGCTCAGTTTCTTGATCGGCACGACCAGGCAGACGGATGAGGCCGGCAGGACGCCCCGCCAGTCGGCGATCAACTGCTTGTAGGCGCGGCCGACGTTGCGGATCTTGCGGTCGAGGTCGAACAGGCCGAGCGGGTTGACGTTGCCGTTCTTCTCGCGGAGCGCGGTGTCCCAGTCGATCTGGTCGATCAGCGAGTACCAGGTGAAGCCGACGGTCGGGATTCCGACGTTCCTCAGCCGGAGCACGTTGGCCCATTCCTTCCACAGCCACTTGACCGCCTCGTCGCCGTGCGGACCCTCCCACAAATTGGTCTCGGTGTGCATCACCGGCACCCGGTAGCGGTTGTAATATTGGCGGGTGATCTCGGTGTAGCCGAACACCTCGCCGGCCGCGACCGTGCGCCCGTCGGCGAACACGCGGTGCTCGTTGAGCATGTAATAATCGTTGCCGAGGATGCAGTGCTGCTTGAGCCGGTGCTCGAGGAACCAGTGATATTCCTCGCGGGTCATGCCGTTGTCGGTCAGGAACTCGTACATCCCGCTGTCGAGCCGGCGGCCGTAATTGAGGTCGAGCGACAGGAACCGCATCTGGTTCAGGACTTCGGCGCGGCCGATCGCGGCGGGTGAGTCGGCATGGTAATATTCGGTGGATTCGCTCTGGATGAAGATCGCGTCGTGGCGGCGCTTCAAAATCTCGATCATCGCCAGCACATTGGCCTTGACGATGTGCTTCAAGGCGGTGACGAACGAGCGGTCGTCCTTCTTCTGCTCGTTCCACCAGCCGTATTTGGCGGAGAACACCGCGCAGATGAACATCTCGTTGATCGGCGTGTAGAGCTGCGCCCACGGGTAGCGCTCGGCGAACGCGCCGGCATAATTGGCGAACAGCTGTGGGAAATCCGGGTTCTGGAAATTGCCCATCCAGTCGGGCAGGCCGAAGTGGCACAGGTCGACGATCGGGGTGATCTCGCGCTTTTTCAGGTCGGCGAAGGTCAGGTCGGAGAATTCCCAGTCGAACTTGTTGGGGCCGAGGAAGGTGCGGTGGATCGGCGGCCCGTAGCGCAGGAAGTTGATGCCGATTTCCTGGACGCAGTCGAAATCCTCGCGCCACCGCTCGTAATGGCCGCTCGACTCCATCTGGTCGACGCGGGTCTTGCCATGATTGATCGTCGGGATGCTGTTCTCGATCCCGGTCGCGAACATGAAGTTAGCGATGGCTCAATCTCCTTGACGCGCTGCCCGTCGGTCCTGAGTTCGTCTGCAAAACGGGCTCAGCCTGCAAAGGGAATGTCCGCGACGCCCCTAACGCCCGGCGCGCCTATAAACAAACCCCCGGCCTGGGGTTGCGCGGCCAGCGCGGCCTCGTCGAGGCCGATGCTCGCCGAGGTGATGTAGAGGCGGTCGAGGCCGGGCCCGCCGAACGCGCAGCTGGTCGGCCGAGCCACCGGCACAGCGATCGTCTCCAGGCACTCGCCGGCCGGCGAGTAGCGCCGCACGCACCAGCCGTCCCAGAAAGCGATCCACAGGCAGCCGTCGGCATCGACCGTCATCCCGTCGGGATAGCCGTCGCCCTCGCCGTAGTTCGCGAACACCCGGCGGTTGCTGGCGTTGCCGTCGCGGTCGAGGTCGAACGCGTAGGTCACCTGCCGCGCGGAATCGTTGTGGTACATGATCTCGCCTGACGGGCTGAACGCGGGCCCGTTGGTGACCCTGTAGCCCCCGTCGACCGCGGTGCAGCCTAGATCCCGCCCGATCCGGTAGAGCGTCCCGGTCGAATCGCGCTCGGTGTCGTCCATGGTCCCGGCCCAGAAGCGGCCGGAGCGGTCGACCTTGCCGTCGTTGAAGCGGTTGTCGGGCAAATGCTCCTCGGGTTGGTGGACGATCGCGAACCGCCCGGACTCAAGGTCGATCTCGGCAATCCCGTGCTCGGTCCCGGCGATGAAGCCGCCGCTTGCCCGCGGCGCCAGCGAGCCGATGCGCAGCGGCGTTTCCCACTGGTCGAGCCCGCCGCCATCCCCGAGCCGGAAGATCTTCCGCCCCTTGATGTCGAGCCAGTAGAGCGCCGCCTCGCGCCCGACCCACACCGGCCCTTCGCCGAGCACGGCGTGCACGTCGGCGACGCATTGGACGTCCGATCCGGCCTTCATCCGCGGCTCGCCTTCATATTTGCGCGCTACTAGCCCCGCCTCCACAAAAGAAAACCTTCGGACCCCGTCGCGCCGTCGCGAATTTTCGTCCAATGAGCCGACGCATGCGGATGGCAGAAGGTTTCATCGCCGTCGATTGGGGGACGACCAACCGCCGCGCCTATATGATCGACGGCGGGGGCCGCTGCGCCGGCGAGTTCGAGGATTCCGAAGGCGTGCTGTCGGTGCCCGCCGGCGGCTTCGAGCGGGCGGTCGCGGACATCCGGTCGCGGCTCGGCGACAAGCCGCTGCTGCTCGCCGGGATGATCGGCTCCAACCGCGGCTGGGTCGAGGCGCCCTACGTGCCGGCGCCCGCCGGGCTGGACGAGCTCGCCCGGGCGCTGGTCTGGCCCGACGAGCGGACCGCGATCGTCCCGGGAGTGTGCGACGGTGAGCGCGCCGACGTGATGCGCGGCGAGGAGGTGCAGTTGCTCGGCGCCGCCGCCGACGGGCTGATCCCGCCCGACTGCCTGGTCTGCCATCCTGGCACCCACAACAAATGGGTCGAGGTCGCGGGCGGGCGGATCGCCGCCTTCCGAACCATCATGACCGGCGAGCTGTTCAACCTCCTGAGGGAGCACAGCGTCCTCGCCGACCTGCTGGCCGAACCGGCTGAGCCCGGCGACGCGTTCGAGGCCGGGGTGCGCCGCGGGCTCGCCTCCGACATCCAGCCGCAATTGTTCTCGGTCCGCGCGCGGGTGCTGCTCGGCAAGGCGCGGCGCGAGGACGCTCCGTCCTACACCAGCGGCCTGCTGATCGGCGGCGACGTCCGCAGCGGCCTGGACTCGATCGCGCCGGCGACGAGGATCGTCGTCATGGGCCGCCCCGAGCTCACCCGACTCTATGCGGCGGCCCTGGCGATCGCCGGCCGCGAGCCGGTCGAGCTCGACGGCGAGCGCTGCTTCATCGCCGGCATCCGGCACATCGCGGAGCGGATCGAATGAGCCAGGATATCCGGGATTATTTGCGGCACTGCCCGCTGGTCGCGATCACCCGCGGGATCGCGCCCGACGAGGCCGAAGCGGTCGGAGCGGCGATCTTCGAAGCCGGGATCCGGATCATCGAGGTGCCGCTGAACTCGCCCGACCCGCTGGCCAGCATCAAGCTGCTTTCGGACCGCCTCGGCGATCGCGCGCTGGTCGGCGCCGGGACGGTGCTCGACCCACGCCAGGTCGCCGAGGTCGCGGCCGCCGGCGGGCGGCTGGTGGTCTCGCCCAACACCGACCCGGCCGTGATCCGAGCGACGCTCGCCGCGGGCCTGGTTTCGTGCCCCGGCTATTTCACTCCGTCGGAGGCCTTCGCCGCGCTCGCCGCCGGCGCTTCCGCGCTCAAATTCTTCCCCGCCGAAGCCGCGACGCCCGCGGTTCTCCGGGCGCAGAAAGCGGTGCTTCCGAAGGACGTGCCGGTGATCGTCGTCGGCGGGGTGAAGCCCGAGACGATGCGGCCGTGGCTCGCGGCGGGCGCGGACGCGTTTGGGCTCGGATCGGGTCTCTACAAGCCGGGCCAGTCGGCCGCCGAGACCGCCGACCGGGCGCGCGCCTACGTCGCCGGGCTGAGCGGCTGATGCGCCCGCTCAAGATCGCCATCGTCGGCTTCGGCAAGATCGCGCACGATCAGCACGTTCCCGCGATCGCGGCGACGGATGGCGTGACGCTGGCCGCCGTCGCCGACCCCAAGGCCTCGCAGCCGGATCTGCCGCATTTCAAGACGCTTGAAGA
>DASTZO010000038.1:0-3165 GCA_035764265.1 Sphingomicrobium sp. | reverse complement strand
CCCATCCCAACGCCACCGACCGGATGTTCCCGAACCTCGCCGTCAACGGCCTGCGGATCGACGGCGATACGCTCTACGTGCTGGTCGCCAACCAGGGCAAAGCCCGGACCCGGGCGCCGATCCGGCTGATCGCCCTGGCCGAATCGAACGGCGCCAGGGCCGAGGCTGCTCCGGTCCGAATCGCCAGCCTGCCGGCCGGGCAAAGCCGCTGGGTCCCGGTTCGCGATTTCGCGGTGAAATCGGCTGCGGCCGGGCGATCGCCGGCTGTCGCGCTCGAGGATGCGAGCTTCGTTTCAGCCAGTGTCAGGCTGTCGCCGGCGATTCCGGCCGCGGTCGACCGCACCGGCCAGGCCTGCCTCCCGAGCCGCGGCTGCGTGCTCGAGCTCGACGAGGCGAACAACAGCGTCGGGGTCGACGGCCGCTCGATTCCCCGCGGACGCCCGTAACCGGCCGCAAAACTTGACCCTTCGGGCGCCCTCGGCTAGGCGCGCCGCTCGCAATTGGCCCCGCACTCCCGGTGAAGCGGTGGCCCTGCCGGCATCCAAAGCCCAAGCAGCGCGGCCCCGGGAACGAAGTCGAACGCAATTGAAGGAAACCTCATGTCGAAGCGCTCAAGCGCCAAGTACAAGCTCGACCGGCGGATGGGCGAGAACGTCTTCGGACGCCCCAAGAGCCCGGTCAACCGCCGCGAATACGGCCCGGGCCAGCACGGCCAGCGCCGCAAGGGCAAGCTGTCGGATTTCGGGATCCAGCTGCGCGCCAAGCAGAAGCTCAAGGGCTATTACGGCGACATCACCGAAAAGCAGTTCAAGCAGACCTATCAGCAGGCCAGCCGGATGAAGGGCGACGCGTCGCAGAACCTGATCGGGCTGCTCGAGCGCCGGCTCGACATGGTCGTCTACCGCGCCAAGTTCGCGCCGACCATCTGGGCCGCCCGCCAGCTGGTCAGCCACGGCCACATCCGGGTCAACGGCACCAAGTGCAACATCGCCTCGCGCCGGGTTGACGTCGGCGACGTCATCGAGCTCGGCCCCAAGGCGCAGGAGATGGCGCTGACCATCGAGGCGCAGAGCCTCGCCGAGCGCGACGTGCCCGATTACGTCGTCGCCGACGGCACCGCCAAGGTGACCTACACCCGGGTGCCCAAGCTCGACGAGGTGCCCTATCCGGTGCGGATGGAGCCGAACCTGGTCATCGAGTTCTACTCGCGCTGACCACCGCTCGATAAACCGACCAACGAAGGCGGCCTTCGCGGGCCGCCCTTCTTGTTTAGCGGCCGATGGTCCGCTGCAGCAGGTCGCCGATCCGGGTCAGCATCTGCGTGCGCGCGGCCGGATCCTCGAGCTGGTGGTCGAGGTCCTTGAACTTCAGCAGCTCGCTTTGCCTGCCGGCGCCGCGCAGCGCGTCGTGCATCTTCTGCGAGTGCCAGACACGGACGTTCGAATCCTTGTCTCCGTGAACGAGCAGCACCGGGGCGTTGATCGCCCCGGGGTTGCGCAGCGGCGAGCCCTCGGCGACATGCGGGCCGGAACCGACAAAGCGATTCACCAGCTCCTCGACGACGGTGTTGCGCGTATCCTCCTTGAGCAGCGCCAGGTCGGTGACCGGCGCGACTGCCACCACCGCCTTGTACAGCGCCGGGTCGGTCGCCGCCGACTGCAGCGCCGCATAGCCGCCGTACGACCAGCCGACGATCGCCAGCTTCTGCGGGTCGGCGATTCCTTGCGAAGACAGCCAGCGTGCGCTCGCCGAAATGTCGCCGATCGAGGTGCGCCAGCTCCTGAACCCATTTTCCTTGAGCCAGGAATCGCCATAGCCGGCGGAGCCGCGGTAATTGGGCTGCAGCACGGCATAGCCGCGGCCGGCGAGGAATTGCGGCAGCCAGTCGAAGCCCCATTCATCGCGCGCGCTGGGGCCGCCGTGGGGAAGCACGATCGCCGGAAGGCCCTTCGGGTCCTTGCCGGGCGGAAGCGTCAGGTACGCCGGAATCTGCGCCCCATCGGAAGCGGGGATCGTCACCGCCTTGACCGCGGCGAGGGTCCGGCCGCTGAGCTCCGGCCGGGCATGCATGCCCTCGGTCAGGGTCTTCTTGTCGCGGTCGAAGATGTAGTAGCGGCCCGGATCCGTGTCGCTGCCCGCGAAGATCAGCAGCTTGCGGCCATCACGGCTGGAATCGACGAAATAGACCAGCGGCAGGTTTGGCAGCACCTTCGAGAGCGACGCCGCCAGCATCTTGAACTCCGGGTCGAAATAAACCGTCGCGCGCTTCTCGTCGGCGTAGGTGTAGCCGATCACCCGCTGCCCGTCGCCGAACCGCACCACGTCGTCGATGTCGACGCGCGGGTGCTCGGCAACGAGCGTTTCCGCCATGCTCCCGTCGAGCCTGAGCGCGTGAAGCGCATATCGGCCGCCCCTTTTCTTCAGGACGTAAAGCGAATCGCTGTCGGCATCGATCGCTAGCGGCACGAAATCGGGGTCCTGGATGTTCCTGACCGTGTGCAGCGGCTTCCAGTCGCGGGAGCTTTTGGTCCGGTAGGAATATTTCAACTCGCCGGTCAGCATTCCGCTGTGCCGGGTGTCGAGGATCGACATCAGCCGCACCGATCCGCGCCCGTCGGTCACGTAGTCGGCCGCCTCGCGCGGCCCCTCGACGGGCTGGCGCCGGAGCGTCGTCACGTCGATCTTGTCGACCCCGAAGCCCTTCTTGGTCTGCTTGACCAGCGACTGGATCTTCGTCTCCTCTGGCATGTAGAGGCGGTTCATCAGGACCACGCCGTCGGAATCGATCAGCCAGTCGATGATTCGGCCGTCGTAGATCCTCACGTGCTCGTCGTAGAAGCTGCCCACCTGGCCGAGGAGCTTGGGATTGCTGCCGTCCGCATCGAGCGCGATCAGCCGGCTGAAGCTGAGCAGGTCGATGCCGGTGCTCTCGGCCAGCCCGGTGAACCTGCAGACCATCCGCTTCATCGACGCGAAATTGCACCAGCGCAGCGATTCCGGCTCGCCGTCGGAACCGACCACTTTCTGGAATTGCCCGGTCGAAAGGTCGCCGATCACAGCGAAGGTGTTGCGGCTCGGGCCCGGCGTCAGGTACAGGACCTTGGACCCGTCGGGCGAGAGATCGACGGCATCGACCGACTCCCGCGCCCCGAACGCGGCGGCATC
>DASTZO010000037.1:0-3124 GCA_035764265.1 Sphingomicrobium sp. | reverse complement strand
GCCGCTGGCTGGGGCCGAGCTCGACGAGCTGAGCCCGTACCCGACACGGCTCGAGCCGATCTACGAGACGGTGGCCAAGGTTCGGGCGAGGCTGGCGCCGGGAAAGGCGCTGATCGGCTTTGCCGGGGCGCCGTGGACCGTCGCCACCTACATGGTCGCCGGCCAGGGCAGCCGCGACCAGTCCGAGGCGCGGCGGCTGGCCTATGGCGACCCGGGCCGGTTCGGGGCGATCGTCGAGCGCATCGGCGAGGCGACCCTCGAATATCTGAGCGGTCAGGTCGAGGCCGGGGCCGAGGCGGTGCAGCTGTTCGACAGCTGGGCCGGGAGCCTCGCCCCGGCCGAGTTCGAGCGCTGGGTGATCGCCCCCACCGCGCGCCTGGTCGAGCGGCTGAAGGCGCGCCATCCGGGCATCCCGGTGATCGGCTTCGCCAAGGGCGCCGGCGGCAAGCTCGGGGCCTATGCGCGCGAGACCGGGGTCGACGCGGTCGGGCTCGACGAGACGGTCGACCCGGCCTGGGCGCACCGCGAGCTGCCCGAGGGCCTGCCGGTCCAGGGCAATCTCGACCCGCTGGCGCTGCTCGCCGGCGGCGAGGCGATGCGATGCGCGGCCCGGCGAATCCTTGACGCGCTGGCCGGGCGCCCGCACATCTTCAACCTCGGCCACGGAATCCTTCAGGAAACGCCGGTCGCGCACGTCGACGAGCTGATGGCGATCGTAAGAGGGGGCGAATGACCGACCTGACCGGACTGCAGCTGACCGGCTTTCTCGGCGCCGCTTACCCGTGGGTGAAGGCCGCGCACGTCACCTTCGTCATTTTCTGGATGGCCGGGCTGCTGCTGGTGCCGCGCTTCTACGTCTATCACCATGCGACCACTCCCGGCTCGGCCGAGGACCGCGCGTGGATCGAGCGCGAGGACCGCGCCCGGACCATCATCCTGACCCCGGCGATGCTGATCGTCTGGGCGCTGGGGCTGATGCTCGCCTTCCACCTCGACGCCTGGGCGCAGGGCTGGTTCATGGCCAAGCTGGCGCTCGTCGTCGCGCTGACCGGCTATCAGGGGTGGATCGGCGGCTACGGCAAGGCGCTCGCCGCCGGCAAGCGCGCGCTAGAGGACCGCACCCTGCGGGTCATGAACGAGGTCCCCGGGATCGCCGCGGCGGTGATCGTCGTGCTCGTGATCGTCCGGCCGTTCTAGGCGCTCCGGTTATGCCACATCCTTCCACCTTGCCCCTCGCCTTGGTGCTAGCGCTCGCGTCGACGGCGGCTTGTTCGGAACGCCAGCCTTCGAGCGAGGCGGCGTCCGCGAACGAACAATCCGCTCCGGCCCCGCGGATCGACGCGCAGCGGGCCCAGGCCCTTCTCGCGGCCGGCGGCATATTGGTCGACGTGCGCGAGCCGGCCGAGCTGGCCGAGACCGGCAAGCTCCGGTCGGCCCTGCACCTGCCGTTGCCGAGTATCCGGGCGCAGGCGTCGAAGCAGCGGATCCCTCCGGAGCTCGACGCCTACCGGGCCCGGCCGGTCATCCTCTACTGCCGCACCGGCCGCCGTTCGGGGCAGGCCGCCGAGATTCTCCGCCGGCTCGGAGTGACCGACGTCTACAACCTTGGCGGCTTTGAAGAGGCGGCCCGCGCCGGCTTTCCCGTCGAGCCCGGCGCCGCCGCTGATTGACACGCGGCCCTCGCGACCATAGTTCCGACTCACGCGGCTTCATCGGCCTGTTTCCTCTTCTCGCCGGTGCCCGTTCCCCAGATGATGAGGCGTCCTGCCGCATCCGCTTGATCCAGAGCGCCAACCTCCAGCTTCCACAAGAAAAGATTCCCGATGCACCTCAAGGACCTCAAGCAGAAATCGCCCGCCGAGCTGGTCACCATGGCCGAGGAGCTCGGGGTCGAGGGCGCGTCGACCATGCGCAAGCAGGATCTGATGTTCTCGATCCTCAAGGTCCGCGCCGAAAGCGGCGCCGAGATCATGGGCATGGGTACCATCGAGGTGCTGAACGACGGCTTCGGCTTCCTGCGCAGCCCCGAGGCCAATTACCTCGCCGGCCCCGACGACATCTACGTCGCCCCGCAGCACGTCCGCCGCTTCGGCCTGCGCACCGGCGACACGCTCGAGGGCGAGATCCGCGGCCCCAAGGACGGCGAGCGCTATTTCGCCCTGACCCGGGTCAGCCAGATCAACTTCGACGACCCCGAGGCGGTCCGCCACCGGGTCAATTTCGACAATCTGACGCCGCTCTATCCCGACTCCAAGCTCAAGCTGGACAGCGCCGACCCGACCATCAAGGACAAGTCGGCGCGGGTGATCGACATCGTCGCCCCGCAGGGCAAGGGCCAGCGCGCGCTGATCGTCTCGCCGCCGCGGACCGGCAAGACGGTGCTCCTGCAGAACATCGCCAAGGCGATCACCGACAACCATCCCGAGATTTTCCTGATCGTGCTGCTGATCGACGAGCGGCCCGAGGAGGTCACCGACATGCAGCGCTCGGTCAAGGGCGAGGTCATCTCCTCGACCTTCGACGAGCCCGCCAGCCGCCACGTCCAGGTCGCCGAGATGGTGATCGAGAAGGCCAAGAGGCTGGTCGAGCACAAGAAGGACGTCGTCATCCTGCTCGATTCGATCACCCGCCTGGGCCGTGCCTACAACACCGTCGTGCCGTCGTCGGGCAAGGTGCTGACCGGCGGCGTCGACGCCAACGCGCTGCAGCGGCCGAAGCGCTTTTTCGGCGCCGCCCGAAACATCGAGGAAGGCGGCTCGCTGTCGATCATCGCCACCGCCTTGATCGACACCGGGTCGAAGATGGACGAAGTGATCTTCGAGGAGTTCAAGGGCACCGGCAACAGCGAAATCGTCCTCGACCGCAAGGTCAGCGACAAGCGCATCTTCCCGTCGCTGGACGTCGGCAAGTCCGGCACCCGCAAGGAGGAATTGCTGGTCGATCAGGGCACGCTCACCAAGATGTGGGTGCTTCGCCGGATCCTCATGCAGATGGGCACCGTCGACGCGATGCAGTTCCTTCTCGACAAGATGAAGGATGCCAAGTCGAACGAGGACTTCTTCGCTTCGATGAACCAGTAAGGCGCGGCGACCGGGCGGATGATCTCGGGCTTCAGCTTCTCGAG
>DASTZO010000036.1:0-4430 GCA_035764265.1 Sphingomicrobium sp. | reverse complement strand
ACCGATCGCGGCGAGACGATCCGGGCTCCGTCGAGCGTCCCGCCGTTGAGCAGCATCCGGCCGATCCGGGCGAGCCCGCGGGCGGAAATCCGAAGCCCGCCCTGCGGCGAGAACAAGGCGCCGTTCTCGCCCAGGCGCCAGCGGCCAAGGTCGCACGGCTCGCCGTCGCGCACGAACACCGGGCAGTCGGGCCGCTTGCCGCCGTGGTCGTCGCGCACCGCCTTGCCGCCCTGCATCAGAACCACCGCGCGCACGACCGTCGAATCGCTGCACGTCGGCCAGTTGAAGCAGGAGTCGAGCTTCATCGGCCCGAGGATCTCGCGCCGCATCCAGATATCGAACCGCTCGCGAGTCACGAGCTCGACGATCGAGGCGACGATCGGGAAATTCATGTTCGAATAAGTGAAATAGCCCGCGCCGGGACCGTGCCCGAGGTCCCACGAGGTGCGATCCGCCATCACCGCGCGGACCGAGCCGCCGAGCGGAATCGCATATTGGTCGTCATGGTCGCGGACCGAGCTGGTGTGCGACAGCAGCATCCTGAGGCTGATCGGCCGGTCCGGAAAAGCCGGGTTGCGCAAGCTCCAGCCGAGCCAGCGCGAGACGTCGCTGTCGAGGTCGAGCCTGCCCTGCTCGACCAGCCGCATGACCCCGAGCGCGACCGCGACCTTGCTGATCGAGGCGACCCGGACCGGGTCGTCGGCCGTGACCGCGCGGCCGGTTTTCGGGTCGGCGAGGCCGAGCGCGAAGCTGCCGAGCTCGCCGTTGCGGTCGAACGCGACTCCGGCCTCGGCGACGGGCGCCGCCTCGGCGACCGGCGATTTTGGCGGCGGAGCCGCGGTGCAGCCGGCCAGCAGCAGCGGCAGGAGAAGCAAGCGCATTGGGCTAGACGACGGGGTCCTCGCCCATTTTCGGGCAGGCGGTGACGCCGGGCGCATGCAGATGGTCGTCGTGGACCGTATAGCCCATCGCGACCAGCTTCTTCAGCGCTTCGGGGTCTTCCGGGACGCTCATCAGCATCGACGACTGGCCCGGCTGCGGCTGGGGCGCGGCCTGGCCGGCCGCCGGCGCCGCCGGGCGCTCCTCGCGGGCCGCTTGGGGTTCGGCGGTGCAGGCCCCGAGCATCAGCATTGCAATGACTATACGCATGTCCTCTCCTTCGCGCTCAGGCGCCTGTGCAGAATATCGGTTTGCGGGACTGCCGGCAGATATCGGGGATCTGGCGGGTCGATTGCCAATAGCCGGTCAGCCCCAGCTGCCGGACCAGCGCGGCATAGTGGGGGGTCGCGCTCGCCTCGGCGAGGTTGGGCTCGAACAGCACGTCGGCTAGCGTCGGGCCGCGCTCGTGGATCAGGTTGCGCGCGGCCTGGATCGCGGCGGCGTCGGCGTCGAGCGCGGCCAGGCCGGCGACGATCAGCCGGTCGTTGCGGCGCGGGTTGGCGGCCATTTCCTGAAGCGCCGATGCGGCTCGCCCGCGCGCCGCGGAGTCGTTGGAAGCCAGCGCCTCGAAGGTCACGGCGAGCGCGTCGCGCTGCCCGTCGGTCAGGTGAAGCCCGGGCTCGCGAAGCATCGGGATCGCCTGGTCGTACCGCCCGGTCCAGTAAGCGGACTTGAGCTTGAGCAGGCGCAGCGAGGTCGCGTCGGGCCACACCTCGATCATCTGGCCGAGGATCCGCTCGGCATCCTGGTGCCGGCCGACGACGAACAGCGCCTGGGCGAGGCGGACGTTGGTGAACGGGGCGAGCGGCATCATCGCCCGGGCGCGGTCATATTGCTCGACGGCCTCCTCGACCCGGCCGACCGAGGTGAGGAAATCGCCGTAGGCCATCCGCTCGCAGCCGCATTCGGTCGGGCGGACGCTGATGGCCTTCTTCAGCAGCTGCTCGCGCTCCGCGTAGCGGTCGAGCGGCAACAGCCCCGCCATCGCCATATAGCCTTCGGGGTTGAGCCGATCGAGCCGGATGGATTTCTGCGCGGCCTCGGTCGCTTGCTTGCGCAGCGTATCCGCGTCGGCCGAGCCGGAGCGGTGGCTGAGCGGGACCGCCGCGAGCGCCAGGGATGACCAGCCGAAGGAGAAATTGGGGACGGCGGCGGTGACCCGCTTGGCGGCGTCGAAAATCCGCTGCTCGTCCGCCGATCCGCCCCACAGCTCGTTGCAGAACTGCAGGTAGAGCGACAGTGCCTGGTCGGGCATCCGGCGCGGGTAGGAGGACGCTCCCCACAGCCCGCAGCGGACCACCTGGCTCGCCGCGACCGAGACCTGGCGCGGCCCGAGCGGATCGGCCGCCGCGCGGTCGAACGCGTTCGACCAGATGACCATACCGCTGCGCGAATCCTTCAGGTTGACGGTGAAGCGCAGGGCATCGTCGATCTTGCGGATGCTCCCGCCGAGCACGAACGGGGCCGATGCGCCGCCCGAGATCCCGGCGGTGGTCACCGCGACGGCGTTCTCGGCGCCGAACGCGGCGAGGATTTCCTCGTTCATCGCCCGCGACAAGTCCGGCGACAGGCCGGACGAGAGCTCGAACTGGGCGAGGCTGACTCGGGGAGCCAGCGAGCCGCTGCCGGCGAGCAGGCCGACCCGCGGATAGAATAGGCCGACGGCGGCGACCAGGGCGGCGGCCGCGGCGGCGGCGATCCATCGCCCGCGCCTCGGCGGAAGACCGACCTTGGCCGGCCTGGCCGCCGCTTCGGCCGGCTGATCGCGGTTGCCCTTGGCGGCCACCGCGTCCTTCAGGGTCGCCAGCTGCCTGGCGCCGGCGCGGCCGGTCCACGAGGACAGGTCGATGGTCTGGTACTGGCGGAAGCCGAGCGGCGGCAGGCAGCCGTCGAGGGTCACCGGGACCAGCCGGCCGCTGTCGCGCCCGGCCGCCGCCTCGTCGCGCACCCAGGCCGAGCGCACCGAGGTCTCGCTCCACGCGACGACCACGGCGTCGGCGGTGTCGAGGGCCTTCTCGATCGCCTTGGCATATTCGTCGCCGCCGGGAATGTGCTTGTCCCACCAGACAATATGCCCGGCGCGCTCGAGCGCGCTCGCCAGCAGGCGGACCCGGGGCGCGTCGTCGCGCGAGTAACTCAAGAAGACGGTCGCCATCCTGCCCCTCTGCAGCGCGGCGAGTGTGCGACGATCCGCCCGCCGCTTCAAGAATGATTCAAGGGACTTGCCAAGCGCGCCGGTTAACGCCGGCGGCTGGGGTCAGGAGTGCGGTGCGGGCGGCTTGTGGTGGCGGCAGGTGACCGCCGGGTTGAACGGCGCGTACATGCCCTTGGGATTGTCGCGGAATACCCACAAATGAAGCTCGTAATGCGGCTCGAAGTTGTGCGCTTCGTCGAGCCTGGTCGCCGGGTCGTCCTTGAGCAGCAGGTAATTGACCCCGCGGAATTGCGGCGGCTTCTGCTGCGTCTTGTGCCACTCCGACGCGAACACGAGGTTCTCGACCGCGACCAGCTCCAGCGAGCCGTCGGCCTGCGGCTCGTAGACCAGCATCGCCGGCTTGGTGAAGTCGGTGTAGGTGCCGGTTCCACTGACCCGGCCGGGAGCGGGCTTGGGCGGCAGCCCGAGCAGGTCGCGGCGGACGTAATGGAGACCCATGTCGCCGTTGATAGCCGGGAAGCCGAGCATTTGCGCGGTCACGCACTTGTTGTCGGTGGTGTAGCCGTCAGCGATCGCGTTCTTAACGTCGCGGTAGCGCTCGGCGCCCGCCTTGACCTCGGCAAGGGTCGGCTCTGTGGGACGCGGCTGCTCGGCGGTGCAGGCGCTCAGCGCCGGCAGTCCTATTCCGGCGAGGACGTAGCTGAGCTTTTGAAAGGGCATTGCAAGTTCTCCGGTACGCCGGGCAAACATTAATCTGTGTAACGAACTTCTGTCGAGAACTAGCACTCGCATCAAGGGCAATAGAGCGCGCATGGAAAAACAGCCTCATAAGCGACCCCAGCCCACCTACCAGCTTGGTTCGGCACCATATTTAGATAGTGTGCGGAGTTCTGGACCGTAGCAAGCACGGCCCCGGTAAAAGTTTTTTGAGGCAGGGAACGTGCAAGGCGCAATGCCTGCGCCAACGCCGCAGAAGGCCATTCGACCCGACGCGGACGGCTGTGAAAAAGAAGGCCCCGTAGTCGTAAACAAACGGGGCCTTCTCCATGATCAAGCGCTCAGTGGGGAAGAGCGCTATGCTTCATGTAAACGGAAAGCATTGATTAAATGTTACTTTTGCCGGAGCGGCTCAGTTCGAAAGCTCCGTGTAGGGTACGGCTCTCCGCAGCATGATTCCTCAATCTTAGAACATCTCTGGATCGCACATTCTATATCCGCTTTCGGGTTCTCATGGCGCGTGCAGTTTTTTAACCATTTTGGAGTAAACCGTGAGGTATGAGTTACTCCAGAATGCTCCTTGGGCCCATGGTGTCGTCGGCAGTCGCCCTGATCGCCG
>DASTZO010000035.1:0-2068 GCA_035764265.1 Sphingomicrobium sp. | reverse complement strand
CACGGCTGCCATCGGATTTGTCGCCCAGCCAGGCCCTCTGGGACGCGGCGGCGTTGGAAAGCGCCGGTTTTCACCCACACTCGGCATGACGGAAAGGATCAGAACGCCGGAATGCCGGTGATCGCCCGGCCGATGATCAAGGCGTGGACGTCGTGGGTGCCTTCGTAGGTGTTGACCGTCTCGAGGTTGGCGGCGTGGCGCATCACCTGGAACTCGGCGGAAATGCCGTTGCCGCCGTGCATGTCGCGGGCGGTTCGGGCGATGTCGAGCGCCTTGCCGCAATTGTTGCGCTTGATCAGGCTGATCGCCTCGGGGATCAGCTCGCCGGCCTCGAGCCGCCGGCCGACGCGCAAGGCGGCCTGAAGCCCGAGCGCGATCTCGGTCGCCATGTTGGCGAGCTTCAGCTGGACGAGCTGGTTGGCGGCGAGCGGGCGGCCGAACTGCTTGCGGTCGAGCGTGTAGCGGCGGGCGGCCGCGTAGCAGGCCTCGGCGGCGCCCATCGAGCCCCAGCCGATGCCGTAGCGGGCGCGGTTCAGGCAGCCGAACGGGCCCTTCAACCCCTCCGCATCGGGCAGCAGCGCGTCCTCGGGGACCTCGACCGCGTCCATGACGATCTCGCCGGTAATCGAGGCGCGCAAGCTGAGCTTCTGCTTGATCGCCGGCGCCGACAGGCCCTTCATTCCTTTTTCCAGGACGAAGCCGCGGATCTTGCCGCCGTGGGCCTCCGACTTGGCCCAGACGACGAAGATGTCGGCGATCGGCGAGTTGGTGATCCAGGTCTTCGCGCCGGTGAGGATGTAGCCGCCCTGCACCTGCTGGGCGCGGGTGCGCATTCCGCCGGGGTCGGAGCCGGCGTCGGGCTCGGTGAGTCCGAAGCAGCCGACCAGCTCCCCCTTCGCCAGGCCGGGGAGGTATTTGCGGCGCTGCTCCTCGCTTCCGTAGGCGTGGATCGGGTGCATGACGAGGCTCGACTGGACCGACATCGCCGACCGGTAGCCGCTGTCGACGCGCTCGACGGCGCGGGCGATCAGGCCGTAGCTGACGTAGCCCAGGCCGGCGCCGCCATATTCATTGGGAATGGTCGCGCCGAGGAGGCCGAGCTCGCCCATCTCCGAGAGGATGGCGCGGTCGAAATGCTCGTCGAGGTAGGCGTCGGTGACCCGCGGCTGCAGCTTCTCCTGGGCGTAGCCCTCGGCGGTGTCGCGCACCATCCGCTCTTCGTCGCTGAGCTGGTGGTCGAGGTCGAACGGGTCGGCCCAGTCGAACGGAAGGATTGCAGGCTCGCCCACTGAAGTTTCCCCGCGATGACAAGAAATCGCGGGTTCCTTAGCCGCCTCGGTTCGTCTTCGCCACCCCGGCGCCGCCGAAGCTGCGCTTGACGGTCAGGCCGATATTGAGGTGGCGGTTGCGCTCGCGGACCTCGCGGATCGACATCTCGGGATCGGCGCGGTTGGGGAAGAACAACAGCCGCTCGCGGCTGGCGCTGGTGTCGAGGGCATTGTCGACGTCCAGCGTGATCGCGGTGCGCGCGTCCGGGCGATATTCGACGAACGCCGTCGCGTAGGGGCCGCCGTTGGAGTTGGAGTCGAACTCCTCGGTGCGGAAGAAAGTGAACTTGTCGCGGTCGCTGATCGCGAAGCCGTAGGAAAAGGCTCCGGAGTCGCGGCGGGCTTCGGCGTACCACTCCCAGTCGGGGTAGAAGCCGGAGAAATTGCGCATCTCGCCGCTGATCGGGTCCTCGACGCGGGTGCGCTGGACCATGGCGTTGGCCTTGACCCGGAGGCCGCTCCACAGCCGGCCCAGGGGCGCGTCGACGTTGAGCTGGGCGAAGCTGCGCTTGCCGGTGCCGATGTTGCCGGGCGCGTCGAAGCCCTGGCCGGACTCGTCGAAGATCAGCACCCGGTCCTGGAGCAGGCTGATTCGGTCGTGGCCGAGGTCGAGCTTGACCAGCCCGTCGCCGAGGACCGGGCGGTCGAGCGTCAGGCGGAACTCCCACGCGCGTTGCGGAAGCAGATTGGCGTTGCCGGCATTGACCCGGTCGGTCGACAGCTCGGCGACGCTGATGAAG